>CAZDTM010000001.1:0-2608 GCA_964508385.1 Candidatus Woesearchaeota archaeon
TCAGAAGGCGCTCCCCATTCTCAACATTCACCTCCATTTTGACGAGGTGCGCATCGAATATAAAGTTCCCGTCTTCTTTCACCTCTTTGGGGATGTAGAACAGCAGGTAAGCATACTCTTCGGTTGGATACTTATTCTTCTGCAGAAGAAGCGTGTAGATGTCAAGCTGCTCCTGATAGAGGCTGGCGGTATTCTCTTTGAGCGCGTATCCCCTTGTTTTGTAATCAAGCACAATGAGCTTCCCGTCTTTTTCTAATATCTCATCAACGGCTCCCATGAACAAGATCCCGGTTTCAGGATCGGCCCACTGCACTCCGCGATACGCGTTTCTCCATGCGTCGAGGAGGTCGCGATCCTTGAACAGCGCTGCGTTCGTTTCTTCTTTTGCGAGCTCTGGAGGAAGCTGGTTTTTTCCGCGAAACCTGTCAAAATGTGCCTTCAACACCTTGTCCATGCCGGAGGGAAGAGAGGGAAAGATGGTTTCCGGCCGCTTGATGCCCTTCACGACTTCAAGCCAGAAGCAACGAGGACAGTCCAGCATGAGCTTGATGCGCGTTGGAGAGATACGATACACCATGGAGAAAAGAGGACTGCCTTCTTTTAAAAGGTTGTGCGTGGCTATGCGGAGTAAAGAGTGAGCCGAAAAGCAGCTCTCTAGTATGGGAATGTCGCGGCTTATCCTGTCAACACTGCATTGACGACGCCATCTTGCGCTGGACGGGAGGTGACGCGTGCTTTTCCTTTCTCTGTATCGACCACGGCGCCTTTGGTGATGATGTTTCGCCTGATGAAGTGGCGGTTGGCTGGGTTATCAGAGATTGTTTTTATGGCGAGAACTGCATATTTCTTTGTTTTTGGGTCATACACATTTACTTTGTCGGCTGTAAGAACGCGCTGTTTCATCAGACCGCCGGTGACCCTGACAGCTTTTACTTTCATTGGCCCCAAGCGCGTGTGGGTTGGTTCGTTTCCCAGCTCGTAGAGTTTTTTCTTTCTGTAGGGCTTGTAGCGGCCACCGCTTGGTTTTCGCTTTGAACGAAGCTGGGATAAGGCCATAATGGAGTTCTTGAAATTTTGTTTAAAAACATTGTGGTTCAGTTTTTTGATCAGACCCTGGTTTGAAACACTCGCAAGAACTTTTTTGATGGTGTTTTTCTCGGACGCTATTTCTCTTTTCTGGGAAAATCATTGTTCTCTCTGTCTTTACTTCGTAGCGCACCTTGAAGAATCTCACAACAAAAGCAGCTTTAAATAGTAAACTACGTCTTTTTCTTGCTCCTTTCATAAAAGAAAGAAAGAGTGGCAGGTAATAAAGTAATAAAAAGAATGATAAAGCTTTTATTTCTTTGCGGAAAAAGTGAGCTTATAAGGAAGCGCGCCCCATGACACCCCATGATCAAACCAATGATCATTATCATCAATCAGGAGGCACAACCATGAACACAAAAATAATGGCATTATTCGTTATGGCCGTCTTGATGTTCAGCGTCGCGCCGACTGCACTCGCCGCTTCATTTAGCGAGCGAGGACGGGCGGGGCTTGATGCTGCGACAAAGGACTGGAAAAACCTTAATGCCGAATACGACACCTATAAAGCAGAGTATAAGTCTGCAAAGGCAGAGATCGTTCAGCTTAAGGCAGATCTGAAGAAGAGAGGAACTCTCACACAGGCGGACATTCCGGCTGTACAGGACTACTTCCACACGGCTTTAGATCTTGCTGTTACCCACACACAGAGGGTAAGCAAGCTGATCGGAGAAACGTCTCTGACTGATAAGGCTACCTACGTTGCCCGTTTAGACGGCTACGCCAACAGCTTGAATGCTATGCACGCTGATGTCGACGCTGCTTCAACACGAGCAGAGTTTAATACTCTTGGTGCCAAAATCAAGGACGAATACAACAGTGTGAAGGCTGAAAGCAAAGAAGTTGCCTGCCTCGTTGGAATCGATAGGGTTAACATCGCTATCGACGCTGCGGAAGGTTGGTATGACCGCGCAGTAGAACTCACTGACGAAGCAGAAGCGGCTGGAACGAATGTTGACCGCCAGCGAAAGGCTTTGGCCCAAGCACGAAGCGATATTGACAAGGCAATTGCCGAGTCCAATGCATCCTTAAACGAATGCCGGGCTGTCAGTGACGCTGCGAACTTTGATCAGGCTGCGCGAAACGCAAACCAAAAAAGAGATAAAGCGGTAGCGTATGTCAGATCAAGCATCGGTGCTCTGCGAAGCTTAGTTTAAGAAAGAACTGGCATATGCCAGTTTCTTTTCTTTTTTATTTGCAGTCTTCGCCACGCACTACAAAATTTAAGGAGGATCTTGAAACATGAACACGCGTCATATACTTATTCTGCTTACTCTCCTGCTTCTTATCGTTGCCACGGGATGTCAACAACGAAGTGGGGCGGGCCAGCAAAAAAAAACAAACGTTGCCAAGGAGGCTCCAGTTACCGGCCCAGAAAAGGGTACTGTTGGAACCAGTGCTGGAACTAGCGCAGATGAAAAGGCCGTCAATGATGCCTTGGCTGCGATAGGAGGGGCGGACAGCTATTTTGATGATCCCGCGCTCTCAACATTCGATGAGGATCTTGTCGGGTTTTAACCTG
>CAZDTM010000001.1:2708-37305 GCA_964508385.1 Candidatus Woesearchaeota archaeon
AACTTCTTTCTGCTTCCACAACCTTTAAATACTGACGGAAAAGGTTCCTTGAGGGGTTTTATCAATGACTGAAGAAGATCGACCATTAGATGCATTAAACGGAGCTCGCGGGAAGCGAGTGATGATTGAGCTGAAGAACGGCAAGCAGTTTATCGGCATTCTTAGAGCATTTGATATTCATATTAACACTGTTCTTGAAGACGCAGAAGAGAGGGCGAATGGAGAACTCGTGCGAAAGGTTGGAAAGATCTTTCTTCGCGGAGACACCATTATTCTGATTGCTCCATCCGCATAACCATGACCAAAGGAACATACGCCCGCGGAAAGAAACGATCGAAAGGCAGACTTCATATTCGCTGCCGACGATGCGGGCAGCCGGCATACCACAAGATTAACGGCGTTTGTGCACGATGTGGTTATGGAAAGAGCAGGCGCTTACGGCATTACAACTGGAACAAGAAACACGTGTCGAAGCGACGCATTCTCCATTCAAAATAATTTCTCATAAACCTTATATAGCATCTTCCTGCTTACGTACACTTATGCAGGGGTGTCGGAGCGGTCAAACGAACTAGGCTTAGGACCTAGTGGCTTAGTGCCTTCCAAGGTTCAAATCCTTGCCCCTGCAGTTTTCTTGAGACCATGATAAGCAGCGCCGAGAAGAAAAAACTCATCCAGGGCGTTTTATCTTCAGTGTTCGTTCACTGCGAGGCTATCTTCTCTTTTATGGCTGTGGAAAAGAAGGCTGCAATAATGAGCAGAAGAAGCGGTTGGACATACGCAGACGCAGAAGAAGCATTGCGAACGAGAAGATACAGGTACGCAATGGCGCCTGCCTGGAAAATGGCAAGAACACAGAGTAGCAGAACCCCTGGAATTTTTTTCAAGCTTTCAAGTGAGAACAACTGGTAAAACGCCCTTGTTAACGACTCGTGAAGAGAAGTTGTCATCAGGGTTACCAACACGTATGCTATGGAGAACAGGACGAGGAAGGGCAAGAAAGAAGAAGGTGAAGGTATGGCCAGTGTTTGTGGCTTGAGAACATTAAAAATGATGGCGGTCATGACCAAGAAGAATCCTGCTGAGAGAAGCGCGTAGTGCAAAAAGAACTTTTTCTTTTTCTTTATTCTTTTTATTTCGGCATAGAGATGTCCCTGGAATGCTGCCCACAACAGATAGAACATGACTGGAAAACCAATGAAAGAAAGAAATTGGATACGATTCGTTGGACCCTCAATCTTTTTTAGCAGTTGATATGCCGGAAGGACATTATCCTCAGAAAGCTCTGCTTGCTGGCGAGCGTACTCTATTTCTGGACCGAGTGAACGTATTGTTTGCAGGTATGAGCCTACTTCAGAGCGTATGAAAAGAAGAAGGGCAAAAGACAGGGCTAAAAAAACCAACTGAATGATTGTTAATTTTATTATCTTTTTCATTTGGCTACCCGGTCACATCAAAGGTAAGCCGCTCTTCGCGGGTTTGCACATTTCTAGCGGTTACTTTGAAAGAGACTGTAACTTTGTCAACGTCTTCGCTGCCCTTGTTTACAACCAGGTCTTCTGGCAAGTTAAACGTCTTTTTTTCTCCGGGGCCTACACTTCCTTCAAGAACGTATCTTACGGTTACAAGCTCTCTTTCTGTGTCTCCCCACAATCCAAGCAAGCCTGGTCGTTCGTTAATTCCATAAACTACAAGGGAAAGCTGCAAATTGTTTATTATTTGATCGCCATTGTTCGTTATTGTAGACTGAATACCCTTAAGGACAACTGCGTCTTCTTTGTTTTCAAGTTTTTGCAGAGAAGAATGAGCTTCCACTATGGCCTCCTCTTTGATAAGAAGGGGTGGGCTGGTTTGCGCTGTTCCGCTTTGAGATTTGGTTTCTGCTGAAGCTTGCTCTCTTGCGCTTTCCTCTTTACTAATGGCTGCCGCCCGTAGTTTTTCTGCCAAAGACTGGTAAGCATCTCCCCTCACAAACAGTGCTGTGGCAGCAAGCTCTGGCTCAACAAATCCTGAGGAGAGCACCTCGTTCAGCCCAGTAATCGCTCTCTCAAGGGTGTTTTTTGCTGCGTCTAAGGATTGTGTTTTTCCCTCGGTGATCAACTGGTTTGCGGCGTCTATTCTTCTCTGAATTTCGGTAGCATCATATACTGGAGCGATGTCTGCGCCAAGCTGTTGCTGCACTTGCTGAACTTTTTGGTTTAGGTCTCCGCTTAGCGCTTGCTGGTCTGCAAGATTTTTTATTTGGTTCAGGGCGCTTGGCCTGTACAACCAGCAGATACCTAAGTCTCGGTCACGATCATCTTTTCCGCAGGTGCCTATCTCCTGCCAATTGTCGTTCGTTGTTCCCACGTCTGGATCGAAGCGCTCGCACTTTCTTAGGATTCCTGTTTGCAACAGCCCACGATTCAAGGCACCAACGCCGATACCTGCCGCGCCAGCACCAGGAAATCCTTCGTATGGATACTGCGGAAGCCCGCCGGTCACTCCTTGATCTGTTGCTTCAAATGTGGTGATTCTTCCAGTTTCCGGCTGGCATTCTTCTTCAGAATCAATCTGCTTCATTGCTTCTGATTCGATGTACCTGTCATTGAGCATGTTGAGGAAATACGAAGAGCTTACTTTTCCAGAGCCGCATGCGGTCTGCACGCCGTAATTTGGCGAGACAATTTCAACACACATCTGATCGTAGCCGGAAGGAAGCTGCTGTGAGCAACTTTGAATGTCAAATCGTTTTGCCTGAAGTGGCCTGTTTCTCACCATGCCTATGTTGGGACATGTGATGTACACCGGCGGCAAGATATGGCTCCCTTGGGGAGTCTTGCTCTGCAGATAAACTGAGAACCGAATGTCTTGGTTTTCGCCAGCATAGACTTGATAAAAGCTGTTGTAAATGCTGAGCGGTGTTGTCGTCACATCTGTGAAGGGGGCTTCTTCAAAGAATGCTGTAAACTGTGGCGGACTTTCTGGCCGCGTTACTTGCTGGAAGAGTTCACCTAAGAACGGAGCTTTTCCATATACTGCGGCTTTGCATATCTCTCCACCGAGCTCTGGCAGCGCTTTACCAGAATACTGCGCGAACACGTTTTTTGCATAGGACTGCGTGAAATACTCTGTGTACCCTATGCTGTTGTCGACTGCCTTATCAAATGAGGAGTATTCGCCCCCGCCTTTTGCGTCACCGCCAAAGACTCCGCGCAGAACATTCCCCAAGATTCCGCCCCTCACATTAAAGAGCGCAATGCCTTCCCTCCAGAGCATATCACAAATACCAAAGGAGCGAAGCTCGTCACAGAGACCAATGGACTGGCCCTCTATTTTTGCGGTCGTCAAGCACTGGCGGTATCCTTTCAAGATTGAGTTCAAGTTGTTGAGACCAGCAATCACTCCAGTGATACAAACCGGCATGACAACATCCCCGCCGGTAACAACCCAGTTTGGGCTGCACAGGGCAACAGACCCGACTAGCCCTGTTTGCACGACGTTTTCCACCGGCCATTCCCCGCCAAAGTCGCAACGCGAGGTTGGGCAGATCACGGGGTCGCATGCGTTGTACATCATTCTGCACTCTCCGGGCGACATGAAGTCAATGCACTCTGTTGTTGTTGGCTGCGGCGCTGGAGTGTTTACGAATGTCCCCAGATTTGAGCAGTGGCCAATTAAATCGCCTGATCTGTAGGATTTACTTCCAATATTTCTATTCAGCGTATCTACACATGCCTTTCCTGCTGCGAGCGCTTTGTACGCGTTCAGAGCTTCTGGGTCAGCTCTTTTCTTAAAGGCGGAGAGAACATCATTCAATTCCCCCAACCGGACATCGGAATTTGCTCCAAGCTGGCTGTTTGATTCTGGACGCTCGAAGACGAGCTGTTTCTCAATGCGGCCTGAATCTGAGTACTCGTTTTCAATATAGAGACGAGAGTTCACGGCAAGCTGTTGAACCTTTCCTTTTGCCCTTCCAGAAGGCGTTGTTGACAGCAGATATTGTGGCTTTTCTTCCTGCGCCTTTGGTGATACGCGCAATCTCTGGCCGTCGATCATGAGGTCGTATTCTGCGGACTTAAACTTTGCTTCGTTCATACCAATCTGCTTCATCTCCTCAGTGATGTCTCTTGGCTCAAGACCTGGGAGCGTCAGCGCATACTTGTTTGTCTTTTTGTCATATGAGATGCGGATTGGGTTAATTTCTGCTGGGACGTACTTTCTAATGGTTCGATCCTCGAGCTTTTGAAGAGCAGTTACTTGCGCAGCAGGATTTTCTTTTTCTTTACTGAAGAAACTCTCAAGTTCCTGTCTCTCATACTCTGCTTTGTATGCACTCAGAATCTCTCCGCGATTTTTATTGAATACTTCTGCAAAAGCGGCGTCTGTTGATGATTCATCAAGGCGAAGATAACTTTGCTGAATGATACTCTTTATTTCTTCTTTGACATTGTGACTGCCAACACTCTGAACATCGGTGAAGGCTCTTTCTTTGTTTCCATCGTGGAACGCCGTAAAGAGCTGCTGATTAATCTCCTTTTCTTTTAACTCTAAATTTTTGGCATAATAGTCGACAGCGTACACCTCATCGCCCGGGTGGGCTTCCGCGATTCTCTTCTTGATGTACAGATCACGTCGGTCATCAAGGTACGATTCGTCTTTCAGCTCAGGGTAGAGTGCGCTCAGCTTGCTGTCTGCCTCGTTCATGGCCTGCTCCACGAGGCTTAGATCTTTTTGATAGTCATCAATATTGCTAAAGACGCATTCTTCAAAACTGTTGATCTCGCTCTTGCAATTCTCATTATCTAGCTGGTGACTAGAATACCTCTGCCTGTAGACCTCGTTGACTTTTTCTCGTGCAATAGCAGATTTTCCACCAAACAAAAGGTTCTTTGCCGTCAACACAGCCTGCGTCGCAAAGCAGAACGTAATCCAGTACTTATGAATCTCAGATATTTTGGCGATGAGGTTGTCTAATTTGGCGATGAGTTCTTCTGTCTTTTTTATTTCATTGTCAATGCTGCTGCTGAAAAGAGGAAGATCAAATGGCCTCTTTTCTATTGGTATGTGGATAGTGTAGAATGATTCTGAAAATGCCTTCTCTGATGCGGGAGCGAGTATGATGTAGACTTCGCGCTTCAAATTTGTTTTGAGCAATTCGGCGGGGAATGTATCTTTTGCATCCTTGATCGTGCGAGGGAGCATTACCTGTTTTCCTAGGCTCACTGATGCCCTGCGTTGAACCGTTGTTCCTTTTTCATCTTGTGCAGTACCAACAAGTTCGACTGAAGAATCTTTAATGCGGCTCACTTTCCAGGTAATCATTCCGACGGTGCTCTGGCCAACTTGCTCGAGAGGCGTATCTTGGCGATAATCAAAGACGAGCGTTCCTACTTTAATTTTCGCTGTTGCCTGCTGATCGGTTGTTGGCTGCCTTACATCAAAGAGAATGAGCCCTGTCACTGAACCGTCTTCCTCCACTAGCTCTTCGCTTTGCGCCTGGAAAGCGAGAATATTTGTTGCGGCAGAGGTTAACTGCAAAAGTGTTTCGAGCTCTCGCTCTGTTACTCTTTCTGGATATTTCTGGCTTGCCTTAATTTTTTCGAATGCTTGCTGAGCAAGAAATGGATTGCGCTCGTAGAAGAGACTCATCCAGCCAATTCTGTACAAAGCATCAACACTCTGATTTGATGCAGGATATCCGTCAAGAATCTCCTGGTATGACTGCTTGGCTCTTTCTACTGCTTGCTCAAAATTGATATCAGCAATCTTTATTACGCCCTCCCCGGTGCTGCTTACTCTCTTTTCAGATAAGACAAGCTGCAGCTCATTAATTTTTTTTACTAGGTCTTCCTTTTCTGCTTGGGCCCCGTTTACATTTTGATTCTCGAAGAGTGCGGTTGAGTAGGACTCATACGCCCTAAACACCTTAAAGAGGAGGTCCCTCATGAGGGCCTTTGTGAACTCTGTTACGGCTGGGTCTTTGATCTTCCTGATCGCTGGAATGACGATCGTCTCGTGACATTTTTCAACTTCTTCTTTCTTGGAGAGCGTTCCACATGCAGCGTCGTACTGCGCAAGCAATTCATTGTAGATTGTATCTTGAACCCCCTGTTCTGGTGGTTGTACTCCTGTTTTGTCGCTGATTTCCCTTGGCTTTCCCTGATTTCCCGCAAGCTTCATTGTTCCTATCTTACCACCAATACTTCTCAGACGCACAACTCGTTCACCTTCGGGCGTCATGGATACGTCATCAACGTACCACGATGACCCTGAGAAGAGGGGTTGTCCCGTCGTGAGGATTTTTTGCTCTGTTCGTCCATTTCTCGTCACGAGCATGACTGCTTTTGTCGCCTCTGCTCTTACTTCTTTCACCGTAATGCTAAATCGATCAAAGAGCGGGCTGAACATGGACATGCCTGGTCTGTAGGCATCGATCGTTGAGGATGTTGACCCAGATTTTACTATCGTCGTGTGCACTTCGTTCAGTGCCTTATCATAAATGGTGAATGCTGCTTTGTCTGGCTCAATACTCTCTGCCCTGATGTAGCCCCCAAAGAAGCGATCGTCTTCCTTCGTTGGAATCCATTCGTCATGGCTTTTCTGTGTGAGCACCATTTCCTGAGGCCCGAAGCTTAGTCCCCTGGAGACATCAAAGTTGATTCTCGACTGCATATCGATGATGATCTCCTCCGGCACATCTTCTTCTCGCGGAATTCTTCCTATTCTGACTTCGAGGTATCCCATGTTCTCTGGGGAAAAGCTTTCTCCGCGCGGAGGATAGTGACGCGGCGGCAGGATCTGCGGAGCAGTCAGCCCTTCAGGCCTCGTTTTGATAGATACCGGAACTGAGGTGACACTCGTGATTTTTGGAATGGTGATGGTTGGATTTGTGAGCGTTCCTTTCAGAAGAACGAAGACCGTTGCTCCCTGGTCCTCAATCAATTGCGCTGGAACGACCGTTGGCTGGTAGGAATCCACTTGAAGAGCAATGTCTTCTCCGATGACATTCCGCAGTGTTGGCTCCTGGCCAGAAAACGTACTCTCAATTGACCTTTCCACTTTCTTCAATTCGTTTTCAGGAATACGGACAAGCTGGGCGCTCACCAGCGGCATGCTCACTATGAGCAGTATCATCGCCCATGACATGATTGTTGCTCTCATTACTCAAACCTCGGCGGACTCACTGATGGTGAGAGCTTTTTAATCATCTCGTCAATCTCTCCCAACTGGCTTTGCTTCGTTGGGGTGCTACCTCTTACGGTATAGAGCGTGAGTGAGCTTGCTGTTCCTACATCTTGACGTTGTGCTGTCCATCTGATAGTCCCTCCGCCAGCAATCACTTCCTCGTATTCTGCTGCAGGAATTGTTTGCGATGTGCACGTTTTTTTCGTGACTCCTATACTACCTAAAATGCCATCGACGGGCATGTCTGCGCAGTGCTTAATTTTCTGCTGTTCAAGGCGGAACGGAGGATTACTCTGGACAATTAATTGAGACGTAATCTCATATGGCCCCGCAATCAACTGCACTGTCGCTGGATCTTGAGAGCTTATGAAGGAGGCAACAAAGTCTTTTTCTAGGTGTCGCAGGGTGAACATCGCTTTTTCTTTTGGCTGAACAGGCCGAATGATCCCGCCAGCGAGCACATTCACCTGCACTGGAAGCGTGTAGAGCGGCTCTAACACGAGGGGGATGGTGAGGTCCTCATTTGTTGATAGTGCTTGTTCTGCACGGAAGTATCCTTCTTTCTCGGCGATGAGCAGCCCATTCACGCAAAAAGGAGCGTCTGTCTTCAAGGTAGCAGAAAAGTCATCGGACGTTGTCGCTCCAAGCGGGCAGGTAGTGGTCAGGCATTTTAATGTAATGGCTGCTCCCGGGATTGGCACGAGTGAAAAATCAGAACCAATGGCGAGGACTTCCACGCTTACTTTTCCGCCCGTGTTCCCGCAGATAGCTGATGACGCGTCTATCACGGGAATGCCTTCAAACTGATTTTTTCGTGGTTGGTTGTGCTGGATCACTGCCATTATCCCAAACTGAAATGTATTTCCTTTGTCGTCGTTCACTTGCACCAACGCAGGAAACTGAATGTCGTACACGAAGTGGTACTGGTTCAAACAGAAGAGGCTCTGCACAACTCTTGAGATTTCTGTTCCTGCTGCAAATTGCTTGCCGCTCACTATTTCTCCAGGCTCACCAACAATGTCGAGAGCAACTGGCCAGCGTGGCGAGTACATGAATGTAGCAGAGATTGTAGCATCTGCGTCCGCAATGCTCACCTGCTTGTACCTCTCCTTTGCCTGCATGAGCTGTCCCCCGCTTCCTTTGATTCGTATGAACGGCAGATTCAACTCAAGCACCCTCTTGAAATCCTGAATGACTCTTGATTTTTGCCAGGTTCTTGGTGAACACTCAAAATCGACGCCTGAAGAAGGAAGCTCGTCGTAGGTAACAATCATGTCGCTCGCATATCTCTCCAGGAAGGTTTGCTCCTCCTCCGCCGTCATGATGGCTGTCGCCTGCTTATATAGCCTTCCCAGAGGGAATGTTTCTGAAGCGTAGAACTTCTTGATCGTGTAGGAAAAATCTTCTTTTTTGACTTCGACGGGAAAATCTGCGATCACATATACTTTCTCATCCGCTATGAAAACCATTGGTTCGAGCTCGTGGGGCTGAATGTTGTAGCCCTCTTCTTTGAGTTCCGCGTATTCATTGAGACACAACGCTGTTTTTGTTTTCATGTACTTCGCAAACTCTTGCTCCATTGTTTCTCTTGTAGGAATGAATCTCTCCTCAACACCGTTTGCTTTTTTGTAATACCAGAAGGGAACAAGCAGAGTGCCATCGCCAAAGACGTCGATGCTATTGGAGAATGGATTTAGTGGGCCGCGAGGAAGGTCGTCTTCTGGTGCATCCATGTGGCCTCCTTGCTGTGACAGCCTTTGTATTCCCTCCTTAAGAGCGAAGGTGAGACAGGATTCAGTGAAGAGATTTACTTTCTGGGCCTGTTGCGGGACTGTCTCTGCTTGCACCTGCTGCTGCAAAAGCTCTGATGACTTGATGAGGTCTTTTCCAAAGGTGACGGCAAGAATGCTGACGACTACAAGAAGGCCTAGAATGACATACGCAGTTTGACCTCTTTTTTTCAGGTACTTCATCTTTTTTTCACCAGAACAATTTTTGACCCGCCGAATTTCTGTACGTGAGCTTTTCTTTTCTTTATGAGCGCGTCCACAAGGTCAAAAACCGTTGTATTCTTGATGCTAAAGTGCTTTGCGATCATACTAAAATTGACGAACTCTTTTGATTGGATAAATGAAAGGAGCTCCTCTTCAGAAGGAATCACATACTCTACCTCTTTTTCCGGCTTTTTCCAAGCTTTTTATCATAAACAAAGGCTTAAACTAGCTTTTCTAGATTTTCCAAGGTTTATAAAGGTTTTCTTTGATGGCTTTTTTGGCTGTCTTACTTATGTAACTGTTTTTCATGGTGCGATAGATGCCGCCCCTGCCTTTGGCTAGCTTAGCCGCTTTTCTTTTGAGAAGTGCATAACGTCTTGCTTCGTCCGGATGAACCCGAAGGTAATGGCACAGAGCGAGCATAGAACGCTCTACTTTGCTTCCTTTGTGGGTTAAATGGAGGTGTATTCTTTTTACTTTCTTCCTCACAAAAATGTCTTTTGTAAAGAAGATGCGCGTTGGATGTTTTGTTGTTTTCTTCTGAGTATACCCTTCATTTTCTAAAATTTGCGCTGCTCTTCGTGTTGTTGCTCTCGGTACGGTGATTAGCACATCAAGAATACCCTTACCGCCCAGACCAGGAATCGCTGTGCTTCCTACATGAAAAACTGATGCCGATGAGCCGAGAAAGCGTTGAAGTTTTACTTTCTCTCGTCTAAACAAGCTCTTACTCTGCTCTGAATAAGGACGAAAACGATACTTCTCGAAGGTTGTGTTGATCTTGCTCTTTTTCATTGAGGAACACTGGGCCCGACAGGAATTGAACCTGTGACCTTATCCACGTCAAGGATACGTCATACCACTAGACTACGGGCCCTTTTGGCGATTTTCTTGATTAGACAAGTAACAAAAACAACCGCGCGTTGTAGAAGTGCCGGGGCATGTTTGACGAAAATAATCAGAATTACCATTGAAACAGCCCATTCTTGGCGGCTTGGTTGCGGGCAAAATAGTCAAAAAAATACAGGGAGCCAATCCCCGGTACAACGGACGTGGGGGTTGCTGCGATCCTGGTGTGACCGTTTCTGCGCTCAATTCGCAGGGGTGATTTGCGCCCCCTTCTATTTCTTCCCGTAATCTGCGGTCTATAGACCTTAATGCTCCTTCTTGGCTTCTTCCCGCTAAATCACTAAGCGCAGACCTTACTGCTCCTAAAACATGCACTTCACGTACCATGTTATAACCCCCACTAGAGTGATGCGTCACCATTTTTTTGGGCTGTTAAAAAGATTGTGGTTCTTACTCAGATTAAAAAAAAGCCACCGAAGGGATTTGAACCCCCGACCCCGAGTTTTTTTGGTGCTTTACAAAACTCGTGCTCTACCAGCCTGAGCTACGGTGGCGTTAAATAAAAGGTTGTTTGCGTCTTTAAAAGGGTTTTGTGGCTAACCCGTTATTACAGAAAGAAGGAGGACGCCAATTACTGTTAATGCTACGCCTGCTTTCTGGTGATGTTGCATTTTTTCTCTATTAAGGAATACGCCTAACAATACTGCGATGGCGATATAGCTTTCGCTGATCGTTGTCGCGAGTGAAATCGGAATTAGTGTTGTTGCAAAGCCATAAAAAATCCAGGCTGCATTATCCAGTATACTTTGTGTTACGATGAGGCGCGGGTGCTTCTTGAAATCGCTGAAGAGCGTTGTTATTTCTCCGCTTCCGATCAGATAGATCAGGATAATGATTGTCAGCACCAGGTGCACAAACCACACAGTCAAAAGTGGCGAAAGATCTTGGCTGCCAACGCCAAACAAAAAGTTCGTTAGTCCCATTCCTATCGCGCCCAAACCAGCGAGCATGGCACCTTTTTCGATGAGGCGTCGATGATAAAAGAGGCGCGTGTAGTGCACAGTTACTGCTAATAAAAGGCCGATGAAAACCACGAGCATGAGCGCCGCTTGCGTTGTTGTTGGGTGCTCGTTTCGCAAGAAAATGCTGAGGCCGATTGTTATTGGTAACTCGATGCCTAAGATTGGTTCGATGATGGCAAACTTCCCTTCCTTGAGCGCTTCAAAATCAAAAAGAGCAGTAAAGAGCACGACGATAGAAGTGATTCCAAGAAAGAGTAAACCATTGCTCACTGAAAAAAGAAGGCCGAGATCATTTTGCACAAAAGGAAAAATGCCTATTGCGCCAAAAGCAGTAATGAAGAACAGCGCTTTCCAGATGCCGATGACTCGTGATGTTTTTTGTATAAAAAAGTCGCCAAAAGCCCAGCAAAAGAGCGCGCCTAATGCAAACAAAACGCCTAACATCTGACGATAACCCCCTTCTTTACGATGAGCTACTCATCGTCGCATAGATCAACACCAAACAGTGCTCCAGTAACCTCAGACATTGGTTTTAACATTGATTCACATTTGACATTCACAAAGAGTTGTGTTCCTTCAGAAGACTGCTGATACAGAAGATCCACTTGCGTTCGCTGCTCCAGAGCATATTCAGTTGAAGAGGGGGAAGATATTGCAACAAGGTATGCGACGAGGAGGATAATGGCGGCGAAGAAGAAGATGCGAATTTCTGCTGGTCTTTCCATGCCATTACAGGCAGGATCCGCTATAAAAAGCTTTTTCTTCAGTTGCGAAGGAGACGCTAAGAGCGGTTAGAGGAGTCAAGAAGGATGTAAACGCAGTTGATTTAGAACAGCTCTTTTCCAAGAATTGCATGCTCTAAGCTGCCTTTTCTCGCGCCGTACGCGAAGGTCATGAGGAATGCGAGCAGAAACAACAGGGCTGGTGCTCCTTTGTTGACTGCGGGATTCCAACCTCCTGTCGCAACATGTCCGATGAGATATGCAACTAACATTTCAATGACGCCGAAGAGCGACGCAAGACGCGTTAACACACCAACTACCAACGCCAGCCCAATAAGAAGCTCTGCTGCACCAGCATACCACACTAGCGTTCCAAAAGAAGCGGCGCCGCCGGGCATGTCCCACAATCCAAAGATCTTTTGCAGGCCATACATGAGGAAGAGTGCACCAATACCTATGCGAAAGATAACATAAAGAGATTCATTGTATTTTGTGTTGAGTATTCCCATTTTCTTTCCTTATTCTAAGAATTCCTTATTCTTAATCTTTTCAGGCAAATACTTTTCACTGATGAAACTGATTCCTTTTGTTGATAAGGCCTGAATTTCTACTTTTCCATTCATCTCTTTCATCATTTTGAATTGACGTTGCCAGTCTTTATTATTCTTAAACCAGTCATACTCCGATATTTGCTTGATTCTAGCCATATCCTGCTCGGTTAATTTGATTATGTGCTTTTTGAGGTCATACTTGATTATGTCGTCCATTGTTATACCGACATACTTCACATTGGGGATTGTTAATCTTTCAGCTGCGTGAGCTAATGCAATTGAGCCATACTTAATTACAGAATAAATATAGGCACCAAAAATATCTCCGTCACAGAGAACGTAAATAGGCAAACTTTTTTCTTCTGAAAGCCTCTGTAAAAGTCGTCTAATACCCCGCGTTGTTTGGCCTTGTGAGGTGACCAGGAGACAATTATTCTTCTGCCAGAATTTATCCTCGTTCAATCGTTCAAAAATTGCTGCTTTCTCCATGTAGAGAACGTACTTCGCATCGACTTTCTTGAATTTGATCTCGTCAGTAATAGAAGGAACAGAGTATCCGCCGCGTCCGAGCTTAGAACAATCGATAGTATCTCCACTGTCTTCAAGGACAAGGCTGCCAACCATGCTTCCCATCTTGTTCGCAGAAACATGCAGTTGCTCACGGGAGAGATCGGCGATGACCTCCAAGTCTTCAATCACTTTGTCGCTTTCTGTCTGTTCGTCGACAATGTTGACATTTGTGCCTGGGATGGTGCGCTTGGCCATATAGAAAACGTCTCTGAGATGTTCGTGTTTTCCTGTGTCGAGAAGCTCTTTTTTGAGAATGCGGGCGACTTCAATGGTTTGGAGGAATTTTTTGGCGTGAGCAACATTGAAGAAACTGCGGGTGCCCATTTTGTCGCCGAGCTTCAACGTCTTTGATTTTTCGTCGAAGACAACGTTGCTGAGGTTACGAAGAGCAAACTCGATTTCTGGATTTTTTCCTTTCTCGATATCATGGACTATCTTGGCGCCAAGCTTCTTCAGTTTTTCAGATCCTTCGTTACTTTCCTTTGCCATTTTCTTCTCCATTTGCTTGCGCCAAAATATCCGACATGCCCTTCTTTAATATTTTTTGAAGTTCTGTAACAATTATCTCTTTTTTCTTGCCAGTTAAATCTGCAAGCGCGTCTGCTACTTCTGGAATGTATTTTTCGAATAAGGAAACACGTTCTTTTGCTTCTCGCGCCCGGACATGTTGCCTTATGTAAATGTTCAGTTTGCGCCCACATTCTTGAACTGCGAGTTTGATTTCCTTGATGATCTCGTCATAATGAGCAACGGCATCTTTTGCTTCTGATGTAAACGGAACCCAAACAGACGCCATATGCACCACAATGGCAACTGGCCCTACAGGGAGGTTGTCTCCAGATTGTTGCAGCCCGTATGCCTTCCAGTTGGTTTCTTGCACTGCGCGCGTGACCGAACATGCTCCTTGTTGATACAGAAGAGGAACCCGGTTCGCGAAGCGAAGAAGTCTGACTGCTCCCTCTTTATCCACTGATCCGCCATAAGCGATTGCTACTTCGATAAGGAACGGAAAACCGCGGTAGACACTTGGTTGCCTTGACACGGCAGTGTAAAAATCTGCGGCAATTTCCTTTTTTAGGCCCCTCACTAGCGCTTCTTCACCAATCGGACTTAAGCAGTCGGTTGGGGGGGCGATGACTTTTACTTCCTGCATTGCTTTGAACAAACGTTCCGCCTCTTGGTGTGTTACTGAGTGCGGTTTGTAATCTGCCTGTAATAATGCCTTCTCGCACATTTCTTTTGCTGTTCCTGCACCAATACGAGAGAATTCAGTTGTTAAGAATCCTTGAAGCGTGCGTGAAGATGTTTCTTCCATCATACGAATAAGCGTTCCTACCTCAATGCCGTACGGGTGGGGCTTGATCTCTTTTGCTTCGGCCGGCAATTGATTGATAACGCGCGGGAACTCTATTTTTTCGTTGTCTGGAGTCAGCAATGTGAAACGAGCGTGAGGATTAACAATTGCTGCTTGTTTGATAAATTCATCGACAGACTGTTTTCCTTTCTGGTATTTTCCTTCAAGTTCTAATTCCACCTTTGTTCCGTGCTCTTTTTTCCACTCTATCTCCTTTTCTGCGAGGATCTTTGGCTCGTTTCTTTTTGTGTCAATTTGCAGTTCGTAATAATGGGCTGGTTTTTTTGGATCAGTGCGAGAGGTAATTTTTGTTACTTTGCCTGTTGTGAGCTGGGCATACAGAACAGATGCAGAAATTCCTATTCCCTGCTGCCCGCGACTGTTATGGCATGCAATCCCACCGATACCGCCAACAAAGTTTTCACACCCAGGAACCGAAAGATCGTAAACATAGTCATAACCTTGGGTTATCATTTCTACTTCTCTGATTTGCACAAAAGCTAAATCTCCGGGGTCGAGTTCTTGTGCTACAACCCCCAACACATTTCCAGAGTTATACTCAATGAGTCTTCTCTTCTTTCTTCCGATACTTCGAGCATAGACATGTGAACCATCTAGAGCTGAACCATAGATGCTCACTTTGTGAGTCATTGTTTCGATTTTTCCAAGTCCTTTTTCTAAGCGGGATCCATACGAAGAAGTGATTCCGTTCATTAAAAATAGGTATTGCAGGCCTATAGCCAGGTTTTTGCTCTTTGTTCCAAACATGAGGCTATTTCTGTCTTTGACTTTGTGACCGTCTCCCTGACAGTAACCATCAATAAAGTGCCACCTAAGATCCTCATTGACTCTAAAAACAAACTCAGGAATTCTCTTATTAAATGCTCCTTTGCCGCATACATTTTTTATAAACTTTACAAAAAGATTGTTGAATAGTTTAACGCGGATGCTTCTTTCCCGTAGTTCAGTACTGCTTCCCAAACCAAGTATTTGGGCGAAAGAAAGCACTTCGTTGATTAATGCTTGTTCATGTTTTCCAAATGTTAGTCCCAGCTGTCTTAAGCCTGGATGTCCTTCTGCAATGTAAACTCCTAGAAATCTCAAGAATTCTTTGCTAAGCGAAAGTGTAACTGGTAACTGGTGCTTTCGGCCGTGATAATAAGTAACAATCTGCCCTTCTTTGACCTCATGTATCAAGTTTAACTTGCATACCATCTGAAGCGGCAAAAATCCTTTTGTGATGTACTGCTTCATGCTGTCATCTAGTACATCTAAAGAAACACCGCCCAAGTTTACTCGATAAAATCTTCTACTCTTATCAACTTTTTTATGGACAATTTCTGCGCTATCCCTCAATTTTTTTACAATGTCTCGAATGCCGTATACATAGAACCAATTTCTTCTTATGTCTGTGTAGGAGAGGTACTCCAGTACATTTATCTCATAAATGTTTTCTACTTCTGGTAGCTTGCTGGGCACAACAATATAATCTCCCTTCTTCAGTGATCGTGCTTCAACGCTTTCAACTTTCTCTGTTTTTTGGTTATAGGTGAATAAGCTGTGACAACCAGTTACTTTTATTTCTTTGTTATATTCTGTCCTTATCTTCAAGATCTCATTTTCTCGTTTGTGTCTAATGACATGACTTACTCTACGCAGGTGATACTTCTTTGAAAGGGGATCAAATGCTGGAACTTGGATGTCTAAGAAAGATATATTCTGTTCCTCCTTTTCCTTTCCTAAGAAATGGTCTACAAACTCTCCAATGGGGATTAGTTCGACTTTGTTATTGCGTTTGATGAAAATTGGTTCATCTGCTGTTAACGATTGCCTCAAATGATGAAATTTGGAACCATAGAGCAGCTTTCCAAAGACTCGTGGAATTTGCTCTTTGACAATGCCCGGGCCATTGTCTTCTACGCTGACATGGTATCTGTTCTCGGCTGTTTGCTTGATGTGAACCAAGATCTCGGGTAGTACTTTCATTTCTGCACAGGCGTCGAGAGAGTTATCAACTGCTTCTTTCACAGTCATCAACAATGCGCGCATGGGGTTATCAAAACCAAGAAGATGGCGATTTTTTGCGAAGAATTCAGAAACGGAAATCTCTTTTTGCTGTTTTGCCAACTCTTCCGCTTTTATTGTGTGCGCTGTCGCTTCCTTTTCTTTCATCTGATGTGGCATTTACTGGTGTATTTATAAGTCTTATGTCGCTGCGTTCATTCCTCTCTTTAGAATTTTTCGCGCAGCGATGTGCGTTGTTTCTCAATAAGATGGTAGACGTTACTGTGCGGTGCGCCTTGAAGAAGTTTTTCTACTGCTGCTTTTGCGAGCATGACATCAGGGATTGCCCCAAGGATGGCAACAGTTTTTCCGTAGACTGAGAGCTTTGTCTTTGTTAATGACTCAAGCATTTCCCGCGCCTTGCCATTTGTTCCTATGACTCGCGCGCGGATTCTTGTTAGATCATTTGAATTCTTTCTGGAAAAGTCGGTTATGTCCACGACTTCAAGTGTGTTGTCCTCTTCTAGCAGAACCAACGCTCTGTCTGGACTGAAACCGCGACCGATTGCCCGGATCACTGTTAACGTCATAAAAACGTGCAACGAATCTTCCCCTGAAATGCATACTTCGCCGTCAGCATTCACTGCGATCTGAGTATCTGTCTTTCTCTGAATCTTCTGCTTCATCCGCCCTTTGATTCCAACAAGGGCTCCAATGCGCTCCTTTGGAATACGCAACTCCTGCGTGTACATTTTAGAATTCTTCAAACTCTTCGACTTCTTTGAGATAACCGTTTTTCTTGAGCCAGTTAATCTGTGTCTGCCTGTACTTGAAAATGATGTCTCCTTTTTCATCTCCTCCCTGCTCCCATGGCTCAACAAGGACAAGATCCCCTTCTCTCACCCATAGTTTTCTCTTTAACCTACCGGGAATGCGACAAATTCTTGACTTTCCGTCTGTGCAGCGCACGCGCATGCGGGAGCCGCCTAAACGCTGATCAAGGGTCCCGAAGACTTCACGCCCGCGTGGAATTTTCACCCGGCGAATTTCCTCTTCCTCAGTCACTTCTTCATGATGTCGTTCGTTGGCCATAGAGGACCTGTTCTACTCGTTTTTATAAACCTTTCCAGAAGAATGGCTTTGCGCAGCAGACCTGCGGCCTGCGATAGAGGGGTGGTTTTTGTGCAAGGCTCAGAAGAAGCTTATTCTCGGCGAATTGCCACATCAACGATCAAGTAGAGCAAGATTACTGCGGCGAAGGCGATGAGGATGTTGATGAGAACCAATCCAAGTGACGCTGATTTTCCGCACTTTCCTTCTTCACAGATACCTATCTTGCATTCATAATCATAAACGCAACTCAGACCGTTTGACTTTTGAAGAGTAATCTTGTAGGCATCGCTGCAGTAGACGCTTTCTACTCTCTCTCCCGCCTGCAGGCATACTTCGATGTTGTCTGGGCTGCTATACAAACAGGCATTGGGGCATTTGTTTTCGATGCACGCTGGACAGATTGCACCGCCGCAGTCGACGCCTGTTTCATCCTGATTTTGTGTGCCATCAGTGCAACTCTCAGTTGTTTCATTTGCAGGTATACTTCCACAGGGCGAGCATGGACCGCCGCAGTCGACGCCTGTTTCATCCCCGTCCTGCTGTTCGTTGGTGCAACTGTCTTCACCGTCAGAAACCTCAGATGAGATTGTCTGTGCTGCTCCCACATCGATCGTCACTTCGGCAAATCTCTGTTGCGTTGGGTAGTCAAGCGTCACTGTTTCTGCGAAGTCTCCACCGGGATCCTCATACATCAAAGAAACACCGTAATTTGACAGCCCTCTTGTTGATGTTCCATCTTTCCGTGTTGTGATGCCCGTGAAGGTTCCTTGCACTCCCACCCCGGAGGTTCCCCTTGTTTCGAATGTCAACCCAATTTGCTCGTCAGTTGAATTCTCGTCAAACTTTGATGCGTCTGTCTCCAAGGTTACCGCATATGTTGACCCTGAAGGAACTGTCGTGATGAGGACGGCGCCGCCAGCTGCCACGATGTTGACTGTGGAAGAACCGATGGTTCCGTCTGCATTCAAGTCAACAAGCAAAGGATTTCCTGACGAGGTGGTTATATTAAACGCTACAGAGAGGGTGCCTACTGTCAAGGTTCCTGTTCCTACTGTCGTTCCTGAGCCATTCACATAGGAAACACCAATCTCTTTATTCTGCGCAACATCGTAGAACCTCACAGCACTCGAAACCGTGTCGAGCTGCGTGTATCGCACCACATAGGTAACGCCGGTTGGTGTGTTTGTGTTGGTCACCACAAAATAGTTGTTGAGCGCTATTTGAGTATCCTCTTTGATTACCAACGTATCTGCTTGATCGCCAAGACCAAGGCTTCCTCCGCGGTTTGTTAAGAACGGAATTGAAGACAGGGTATTTCCTGCAGTGTTTACGAAAGACAGTTTGTACTCGCTGTTTCCACTTGCCGGCGTCAATGCTATTTTGTTGACCGTCGCTTCCCTCAGGCCGTGGTACGTAATGTCCCAGTTTGCGAGCAGGCTGTTTTGGTCTTCAAGGTATTTCTTGAGGCCTTCATCCTCGGGAACAAAGATCTCGCGTGTTGATGCCAGACGATATTTAATCTTGCTAATGCTGAGGATCGTCCCTGATTTTGTTGCAACGATGTTCACAAAGCCCTTGTTTATCTTTTTCTTATTTACTTCTACGGAATGCTCGAAACTGTTGTCCTGGTAGTTTGAATCGGTAAACCTAATGATTTTTCCCCCAACAAAGAGTTGCGCCATGTTTTTTCCATCGCTGTTCACCAGTATTTTTGAAACGCCAACCATGACCCCGTCGCTCAGGGCATGTATTTCCCCTTCTGCAAGACTCTCTTGAAGTGGCGAGCCGTCGATGGAGAGCGATGCCTCTTTGCCAGAAGTCTCGACGCGGTCAAGCTTGATGAGGTGCGTCTTCCCATCGACCGTGAATGATCGTTGTTCCAGTTCAGTCAAGAGCGCGAGAGAAACTCCTGTTGCAAGATCAAGCGTTATCTTTGTCCCGTCCGTTGTGGCAGTTACGAACGTGTATGGCTCATTAAACAGGTTGAGGCTCTTTTCCGGCAGGTCTTCAAGAACAGTTCCTGCAATATTGCTGTCCAGCCCGTCGTCAAAGTCTATTTCGTACTCGAAGAAGGCATTTGCTGTGGTGGTGCCGTCATCCACAAACAGGAAGTCTGAAACGACGCCGTCTTCATTCTCTTTAAGCGTCACATAAGGAAGACTCAAATTGCCAAAACGGAGGTATTGGGCATAATCTGTTTTTCCCTGCTTCGTTGATATGGTCCCGCCAGCCAGTTCAGAAAGCTCCTGGCTTGTAAAGGACTGAACAACATTCCCCAGTGTTTCGCTGATTCCTAGCCGGTCTGATGAGGTTTCAACACTTGTAGAACTTGCGTGGACTGCTGTAGCAAAAATCAGTAGTAGCACTCCACAAACAAGAATGGATTTCATTCGCCTCTCTTTCCTTGCCCTTAGAGATGGGTTTCCCTTTAAAAAAGATTCCTATGCTCCTGTAAGACGGAAGAGAACGGTGACGCGATAGATATCTCTGCTTGTTTCTCTGTCTCGCGTGTGAATTGTTCGTGAGAGCGTCAGTGTGCCTTTAAACTGCCGTTTCAACTGCTTTCCGATTGCTAATGCGAGGTGCCTGTCGGAGATGAAAATGTCGGTTCCTGTTTTGAGAAGTTCTTCCTTAGCAACCCATGCAGCCTGTTTCTTCTTGACTGCGCCATACACAAACTTGACGAGATCTTCACTGGCTGGACGCAATTGAATGACTGCTTCAAAATAGCCTTGGTGTTTAGACTGAGATGGCGTGGGCATGGGGAACCTCCCCGATCATGATAACTGACTCTCTGCTGATGATCCCTGCAGCAATACCTGCTTCTACCGCTTCCTTTCCAAGAAGGTTGCAGTTTGTTGCATCCTTGAGGAGGTCGATTGTTTTTGCTGCAGACTTTTTTTCTCCTTTGTAAAACTGTTTGGTCGCTGTGATTTCCATGTTCTTCCCCTTGATTTTCTTTCCAATGAGAGCAGCATCGCACACGGCGATGACTATTCTCTGTTGAAACCGCTCTCCTGAAGAATGAATTTTGACATACATCATATCTTTGCCTTAATGGGATGTTTTGCCCCGCACGCCGTGCATTTCATCATGAGAACGCGTTCTTCTCTCATGAGTTGCGTGTCTGGCTTGTGGCACTCTTTGCAGAGAACAAAATCATCGCAATACTGCTCAATTTTTTTGTTGATGCTGTTGGAGGGAAGTTTTCTTCCCAAAACCAGTCTTGGGCCGTCAATGGAGGCGGGAGTCGCAAGTTCTCGCTGAAGGTATTTGAGAAGATGCTCCTGCTCTCTTCTCGTGATGGAGCATATCTGCGCAAAGTTTGAGATGACGGTTTTATTTCCCTGGATGTGCCCTATCACCTTTGGTATCTCAAAGCGCTCATCACTCGTCTTCTTGTCTGGGAGCTTTTGTTTTGCCTGTTTCAATAGTGTCATATAATCAAAGGTCATAGAAGCACGCGCGGCCTTGCTTTTTTAAATGTTGTTGTGGCTACAGGCGCTTGTAGTGCCCTGGTTTAAACTGATAGATCTCTCCTTCGTTCACCAGGGCGTCAACAAGGGTCATGAGGGCCTGGCGCGAGATCATGAGCTTTTGCTCGAGATCAACGAGTGAGATCCCTTCTTCAGCACCAGTGATGAGCGTGAGAAGTTGCTTTGTGGAGGAAGAAGGCTCTTTTGCTGGTAACGTGGAGGCCCCTTCCTTGTGATCGTCTTGTGTTGGTCGTTGCCCTTCTTGGATTGTTATGCTTCTGAGGGACACTTGTTTTGAGAGCGCCAGCATCCGTGAGAGCAGCCAATGGGGGTCATCGAGAATCTTCACGACTTCTGCGGTCATGTACCTCTCATCATTGTATTCCTTCACAAGACCACAGCAGTTGACTAGATCCCCACTTTTTACTTCCTGTATTCTCTTGAGATCTTCTTTGAATGCTTTGATGCGAATCGTACCTGTGCCATCATCGATCGTTAGCGAACCAAAAGAGCCATCCTGATTGATGTAACTGTCTACTGCGGTTCCGATAAGATTAACTCGCACGACGTTCTTTCCCCTTACTGCAAATGTACCAGAAAAAGCATCTTGGTCTCCGACAACGTAGGCGCTACCGAGCACGTCGGCGATCCAAAGCTGGTGAGCAGTCTGTCGTTGTTCCATGTTTAAATCTTTGATATCCATCCACGCCGCGGCTCAAAGATCTCTCCTTCCCTCTTTAAGCGGTCAATTACCTCTTCGACCTCTGCTTCTGTGAGCTTCTTTTCTGCTGCTTCGGAGATAATGTCCTCAATAGGAATTGTCTTTTTTCCTTGGGCTTCCATTTCAGTGATAATCTCACGGATAACAATAATTTTGTTTCGAGCAGATGCAGGAATTCCTGTCGAGATTCTGTCGATGTCAAGCTGCCCAGTTTCATAATCGAAACCAACTTGCATTAAGCAGTATTTGAGAATGTTAATCGCCCGTTTTGCGTCGCCGCGAATCACCTTGTCTGAGAGCCGAACACGGGCAGATGCTTCTGCGAGCCTGATGAGCGCTTCAAGTTGCCTGGCTGAGATAGGAATAGGCCTCACTCCCTCCTCGGTTCCACTGCCTGAGTTTCTTAGTTCTACATAAAATGATTTCATCTCATCAATCGCGCCGGCAGTTAACTTTGGGTGAACTTTCTGCCGCACGTATGCAACATACTTCTTGATGAAAGACGTCGAGACCTCTGGTTCAGCGAGCTGCGGATCCCTCTGAACATCAAGAATGTGTGAAGCGATCTTTGTGTCCTTCTCCTTGTTCGGCAGATCTCGTACAGGGAAGATCAGATCAAACCTGTTGATCAGTGCGGGCGGAAGATCAATTTGTGATGCGATGGGCTGGTAGGGATCAAAGCGCCCGAACTTTGGGTTGGCCGCAGCAAGGAGTGTTGTTCTTGCGCGGAGCGTCGCCTGGATGTTGGCTTTGCTGATGGTGACGGTGTTATGCAGCACTAAACCTTCGCTGATGAATGTTTTCGTTGGCTCCACAGTAACGTCATACGCCCAGGGGATGTCGCAGTTTTTGATGACGCGAACATTCTTGACTCTTACTGTCGTTATCTCTCCAGCAAGATAGTCCCCAATAGACTCTACCTTTTTTCTTAGGTCCTCAATTTTTTTTCTTGCTGCGTCTTTCATGATTTTGCTGTAGTGCTCGCTTTTCCTTCTTTCAAGATTGTACACCGTTGATGCGCTTACTTTCATTCGTTTTGCAAGGTCGGCAACACTGACTCGTGCAGTGCGCCTTATTTCTCGAGCGTTGCCGTTCTTTAAGACGTCGTCAACCATTTCAAGTCGGTCCTTTAGTCCATTTAGGTATCTTAGCACTGTTTTGCGGTGCGAATTATGGTTGTCTTTTATGTGGCGTATAAAGTATCCGTCACTTAGGCCTAATTCCTTGAGCGCATTATTTAATTCACGAACAATATACTTTGGGACATTTTCTCGTGAATTTGCTTTTTTCTTGCTGTTTGTCACCACATTCATTGCTTTTTCGTATCGTGCATCACTCTTCTCAAGGATGCACTCAGAAAAACGTTCTAGACTTCGTGTACCGGCAACATACACCTTGAAGTACGTCTTTCCCTTTGCTTGAAATGTATGAATGTAGCTCCAGATTCCCTGTTGCAGGAGGATATCTTGGTAATCCTTTGCAAGGCCGTATGATCCGGTAGAATAGCCAAGATGATTCGCGTCCACTATTCCATCTCCTCTAAATGCGGTCTTCAAAAATTCGCATTGGAGTGAACCCTCCATTGTTCGGATGATGTTGCCTGTTTGTTTGTATACTGCTTTTTTTGCTATGCCTTCAAAGTTTCCTTTAATGAAGTTATATGCCCTGAGTGATGGAAGCCTCGTTGTGGTGAGGTCTTTCTTTGCCTTCGCATTTGTGTAAGCATAACGAATATTCGTTTGAGGAGAACTATTGAATACGCGCTCAAACAGAAGACGCACTTCATCATTTATTACGCTGTCTGTGTTAGAGATACCGATTTCTGCATAGTGTGTTCGCGGGAGATAATAGGTATGTCCTTCTGAGACAAGATATCCTAAGAATCTTGCCATGTCTTTGTCGATATATGCGGGTGTTGCTATCTGTTTTCTTCCTTGTAGAGCGATGACTGGCGCGAGAAGTTGGCTCTTCTTCTGTGTCTGAATGCTCTGTGGTGCGGGGGCAGTCATTCCTGGTCGTACATGGATAGCTGCCACCTCCTCAATGCCATTTTCTCCGTAGACAAAGAGAGGGTGTTCTGGTGTTACCCTGATTGATCTTCCATTTGAGTACTCAATTTCAACAAAATGCTTTGGCGCCTTGTGCCTGCTTACGCGATTCACTTTTATTGGAAATATTTCTTTGAAATCTGTGGTGAGGACCTCTATGTTGTTGACACCAAGGACTTCACAATCCCCAACAGAGGCTACTTTTTCCCTGTTTGAATCAAGGAGAGCATCAACAAAGTTTCCGATCTTTCTTACAGAGCCGTCTGCAAACATGAGTTCTGTGTCTGGGTGGTATGATTGCTGGGCGAGCGCCTCATGAAGGGCCGAGGTGTCTTCCTTCGTCATTTTATCCATCTCATCAAGAAGAAGGAATCCGCCGTTGGCCAAGACGATTGCTCCTGCTTCAAGCGCCCATCCTCGCAAGAACTCATCCTTTACAACGGAGGCGGTAATGCCTGCCGATGTTGTTGAACGCCCTGCGATGTATCTCGCTTTTGGAGCTGCTTTTGCCATATACATGAGGATCGTAGATTTTGCTGCTCCCGGGTCTCCTACGAGAAGCATGTGGATGTCCCCCTTTGTTGTTGTGCCGTCCGGCCTTTCCTTTCTCACGCCGCCCATCAACTGCAGGACGAGAGCATTTTTGATATCCTCGTGCCCAAACACCGAAGGGGAGATGGACCTGCCTAATTTGTTGTAAATCTCTGGGTCGGCTGCGAACGCCTTAATCTTTTCTTCGTCTTCCGGCGTGATGACAATGTCCTCATAGGTTTCGTCGATTGGCTCGATGAAATTAGTTTCTGCCATGATATCGTAACGCGTAGACTGACCACCGCTCTTCGCTTGAATAGGGATCTCCTTGATGACTCCATTAACTCTGACTTTCGCGCCCGGCGTTGTTTTCTTCTCCATCTTCGGCTCAACGAGATCTTCCCTGAGAAACACGGCGATTCTTTTTGACTGCTCTCCCCCCTCGAGAGCTTCAGACGCCTCCTCAACAATCAGCCTTTGTGTGTCAACCAGTTCCCGATGAACTACCTTGAATTTTCCTCGTCTTCCGCAGGAGCACCTGCTGGGCTCTTTGAATGTTTGCTCTGTCTGCGCGATGGTGAGGTGATTGCCGCACGTTGGGCACTCAAAACGCGCAGAGATGACTTGGGGCCGGACGTCAGAAGTCTGTCTCACAATGCCATCAAAAGCGACGATCTTGTCCAAATGTTTGCTTCTAATGTCCCGAATCTTGATGGCCTGTGATTCTGGCAACGCCCGGATGCGGATCTTTACATTCTTCTTCTCTGCAATATCAAACTGCTCGAGCGCTACTTCCGACATCTTGAGCGTTTCTTCTGGCTCCATCAGCAACAGCTCGGCGAGCTCGGGGTCGTACTTTGCTAGATCAGAAAACTCGATAACCAGGGAACTCTCTCCTTTTTCTACAATGTCGTGAAGCTTAGACTTGTACGTAAGATCAAAGAATTCATGGAACTTATCAATTTGCTCTTGAATCTCCATCGTCGGTACTCCTGCCTATAGGGATATGAAGATCAAGAAGGGGTGCTTACTTCTTGAGTTTCTTTAAGTTAACGATCAGCTGATCGACAGCTTCCTTCAGCTTTGATTCTGAACGCGTTCCGGTGCAGACAATTTTCCCGTTGCTGAACAGGAGGAATGTTGCCCGCGTTCCATCAAGTTTGTACACCAAACCAGGGAACTGCTCTGGCTCGTACTCTGTGTTCTCCAATTCAAGTGCGAGTGAGTTGAGATTTAAGTCCATGCCGATGGACCCAGAGGCAACCATGTTTTGTACCTGGATTTTTGGCTCAATAGTAATTCGAATGCTAATCTTTTCGATGTTTTGGATGATCTTCTTGATTGATTCTTTTACTTTATTTATGGTTTTCGCTCCCGTACACACAATCTTTCCGGAACTAAAGATAAGAGCGGAGGTCTTTGGCTCCTTGATGCGCATCACCAAACCAGGAAATTGCTCCGGATTGTACTCTGTGTTTGGAAGGGTTTCTGCAAGTTTAATCAAAGGGATGTCCTTCCCCAAAGAAGCAGTCGCGACAATGTTTTGAATGGTAATTTCTCTCTTCTGTTTTGAAGCCATTCCTCAACCCCCGGCCCTTTGGGGAGAGAAGAGTATTTAAATCTATTTAAAGAGTGAGTTCACTACCAAGTTGTAAAGCTTTTCGTAGGGGAAAAGAGGCTATTCTTCCTTTTGCAGAAACCACGGCGTCAGCTCCACTTTCTTGAGCATCCCGTTGGATTCGTAGTTGAGGACATTTTTTCTCTTCAGTGTTTCCAGAATGCGGGCAAGAGAGGTTTTTGGGATGTGGGTTGCGTGCCGTATTCGTGCTTGCGTGGACTTTCCTTCATTTTCCAGGAGGTATTCAACAACCTGCCGTTCGCGTTCGTTCAGTGTTTGCAAGATCGTTGATATCCTGCTGGTCATTGCTTTGTCACGCTCTTGTTCCCCCCTCCCTGTTCCTGCCTTTGCTGGAGAGCGGGACCGAGCTCTTTTGAGAACAAACCACATTCCGGCCATCATGCCTGCCAATACTACAAGAATGGCGGCGAGTGAAAAACTGTCACGAAGTTTGATCTTCACACGAGCTGTTTCTCCTTGCTGAACCTGTATGGTTTTTGATCCTGCTTTACTCTCCTTTTCCGCATGAACTGTGCAGGTTCCTACTGGAAGCAGAGAGGTAAATGAGCCGTACTTGTCTGTTTGGTCTCCATACTCGATGCCATACTCTTTTTCACACTGGATGGATACTCTTGCGTGGGGAACGCGGTTCTCTAGACTGTCGACAACAACAAGATCAAGCGTCGAGACTGGCAGGAGGTATACTGTTTCCGTGGTGTTGAGATCTTTGCTTTCAAGGCGCAAAAAAAAGTCTTTTCCTTCAGTGGACGGAACATCAACAGTGATGCTGAGGTCTGTGTCGTGAGGAAGCACCAAGATGATCTCGTTATCCGCTGCATACTCTGTGATGGTAAGTATCTTGTTTGTTGATTTGTCGAGTATCCTTGTAGAGACGATGACTTCGTCAAGAGGCTTCTTTTCAAATGCATCAAAAAGAAGCAGCTTTACTTCTTTCTCTTGGTCTATCGAAAAAACTGAAGAGGCATATGCGAAGATCATGCCTACGAATATTATCCAGCATATCGTTCCTTTGTGTGCCATGTTCTCTTCTCTCGTTTGTCTCTGCCTTCTTATGTTTTTCTCTCAGAAGAGTTGTACGAACCCCAAAAGAAGGGGGCTAGCTAAAAATAGCTAGCACGATGTTTTTAAGCTGTGTGAAGAGACCTGGTTTTGCGCATGATCCATCCGGAGCAAAGTTGGACAGGCATTCCCAGTAGTTGTCCGCTGGCTGACCGCCTTCTTTCTGCGCTTCCACCTTCGTGTGGATGGTGCAATAGGAGGGGGTGCCATCAACAGAGAATCTTGTTCCGATGGGAACACAGGTGTCCCTGCCATTTCTCACCAGACAACTATCCTGACCGCATCCTTCTATCGATTCTTGCGGAATCGGCGCTTCAAGTACTGTTCCCGGTTGATCTGCGTATTCGTAATACCCATATCCACCCTGGCAAGTTACCTTACATTGCTGACGAAGCGCGTCGCATCTTCTGTGCTGTTCTGATAACGTTTCATCAGACTTTGTTTCATCAGACTTTTCAGGAAACCTTTCTTCGTTGATTCCTTCGAAGCAGGCTTTGTACATTTTAGTGCACTCTTCGCATTCTCGATTTAAGCGATGACTTGGGTCGCCCTTTCTTGCTGTTGGGTCTTGTGGCTGCGGGCAGGGCGGTATTCTACCAGATCTGAGCCAAATCTTTACCGTGTCACGTGGTGCTCGTTCTTGTTGTAGATCATTGATGAAGCTAATGCTTTCAATGGCAATGTTTGTTCCATCACTCAATGTTTGCGTAGATGACACTGGGTCTCTATCGCCTTCCCTGAAAGGAATTAAAAAACGACCATATGCCAACTGCCTTGCACTTTCACCATTCACGTTGAAAGTTGCTGTTGGTGGAGAAGTATTTTCGATTGATACTACTTCAACGTCATAGCTCTTTCCTTCCAGCAACAAAGTTCTTTTTTCTCCCTCTGCGAGCACTGCCATTGTTCTTGGAGGCTCTGGACAGGCTCGGGTTTCGATGTACACTTGACTGTCCGTCCTTATTGGCGGCTGCACTTCTGGAGGGTAGAGAACTTGCGTTGTTGGTTGCGGCATTGAATTGTCTGGATTCTTCATATAAAATGTTGTTCCAACGTAGTTATTTGCTTCTGACGTTTCTTTCACTTGGTTGTTGTGGTCAATGATAAACACAGTGATAAAAGAGCCGGTGTGGTACATTGTGTCATCTTTGTAACTTGGGTTGAATTTCACCAGTATCTCTTGCTCGGACTGCGGAGGAAGATCGATTCTTCCAGTAAAGTACGCAGTTGATCCTGCTCCTGTTGGATAACCGTTGTTGTAAAAGATCCAGTCCACATTCCTGAGATAGACGTTTCCAGAGTTTCTCACGCGAGCCTTGAGCTCTGCAGTTTCTCCGTTTTCATAGAAAGTTTTGCTTGACTCGACGCGGGTAAAGTAGAGATCACCATTGTAGTTTTCTACTGGCTTCACGCTGACATCAATCTCCTCTGGTTGAGCAGCAGTGAAAGGGATCATGCTCATGGCAATCAGGATAAGCATGAAATAGGATACATTTGTTGTCATCTTTCTTCCTCCACGATAGTGCTTGCGCACTTTTTTGATCATCTTGCGCTGTAGAGAAGTGCAGCAATATATATGCCTTGGGAGGGAACCACCACAAAAAGAAGGCCTTTTCTCTGGTTTTGTCATCCAAAACAACAATTTACGTGGCCAAAAATAAAAAAGAGAACAAAAAAGCTTTTTCTCGTTGAATAGCAGAAAAAATAGCTTATGCTTTCCCCATATGCACGTCAAAACTTTTGTCTCTGATTTTTTCAGTGGAGTGAACTGCATACGCTTTTGCTGGCGCCCCAAAGAGAAGCTCCTTCGCGCCAACTTTTGTTTGAAGGTGCTTCGCAAACATTTTGAGCGGATGTGCGCCGTCGATAGCGAGCAGAATCTTATCCTCTTTGTTCAGCCCCTGTTTTTTTCTGAGGTCTTGAATTCTTCTGGCCAGTTCCCGAGCAAATCCCTCAGCTTCAAGTTCTGGTGTTTGGGCCGTATCTAAGACAATTTCCGTTTCCCCTTCTTTCTTTTTGATAATCTGAATTTTTTTGACGTTGGTTTGGCGGAGAACAAGCTCGTTTAATTCATTTAGAGCGTTAATGACTTCTTGTTGAGATGTTGAGACCGTGACTTTTCCCAGAGGCCAGCGTATACCTATTTTCTCTTTCTCTCTCTGGGAAAGCATTTCTTGAATGACTACTTTGGCATGTCCAACCTTCTCTTCAAGTTTCTTGTTGATCTTCTTCTCCTCTGCTTGAGGCCATGCGTACAGATGAATTGACTCTTCTGGCAGCTTGAATGGCTTGCGCAGATCTTGGTAGATAGCCTCTGCGATGAACGGGCAAACAATGGAAAATGCTTTCAACGTTTCAAAGAACACCTTGAAGATTGTTGTCGCCACTTTTTCCGGTTCTTCATTGATCTTTTCCCGCGTATATTGAATGTAAGAACGACTCAACTCCAAAAATATCTCTTCGAGAAAAATTGGGACCTCATTTAGCTTTAGGTCGTTCATGCACTCTGTTGCTTTTTTGAGGCGTGTGTGAGCATACGAAAAGATGTATTGCTCTTCTGCATCGAGCGCTGTTCGCTGTTTCACATACGGCGCGTACAACAACAGCAAGCGAGAGATATTCCAGACAATGCCGAGGTTCCGATATTTTAACTTCATGTCCTCAAAGTTGTAGTTTAAATCAACCCCTGGATTCGCAGCGCCGAGCACATAGTAACGCAACGTATCTGCGCCATATTTTTCTATAACCTCTTCCGGCAGTATAAAGTTCCCAAGAGATTTCGACATCTTCCTGCCAAGAGCATCGTTTATGAAGCCGTGCATATAGGCGGCCTTGAAAGAGGGGATTCCAAACAACACCTTAGAGGTGACCATTAGCAGGTTAAACCACCCGCGAATTTGGTCTATCCCTTCGATGATGACGTCTGCAGGATAAAACTTTTTCATGAGGTCTTCCCGTTGGGGATAATCCAGAGCGTTCCATGCTGCGCATCCTGCATCGACCCACACATCAATCACGTCCGGCAACCGTTTCATTGGATACTTGCACTCTTTGCAGGGGAACGTGACCTCATCAATCCATGGCTTGTGAAGATTCCTCACGCTGCATTTTGCACGTTGCTCAAGCTCTTTTACTGAGCCGAATATCTCTGTAGAGGTGCAATCTGTGCAACGCCAGATGGGAAGTGGTGTTCCCCAGTAACGTTGCTTGGTGATGGAGTTATCGCGCAGATTAGAAAGCCATGACTGAAACGCGTTGAACGCCGCATCTGGAACCCACTGGATCTTTGTGTTGTCTTTGAGTATTTTATCTTTTAGGTCCTCCACTTTCAAGAACCACTGGCGTGTTGTTTTATAGATGATTGGACTGTGGCAGCGCTGGCAGTGCGCATACTCGTGTGAGACGTTCTCCTCTTTAACAAGAGCTCCTTTTTCCTTGAGAATTTCGATGATCTGTTTGTCGTCTGTTTTTGCCTTAAGATCCTTGAGTGGGCCCATGTCGTGGGGAAATATTCCGTACTCATCAAGCGTATTGAAGATGGGCAGCTTATAACGCGTGCCTACCTCGTAGTCCTCTGGGCCGCAACCGGGGGCGCAATGCACCAGCCCTGAACCAGTGGTAATATCTACATGGTCTTTTGAGATAACAATGTAATGAAGACGCGTTGTCTTCTGCAACTCTTTGTATTGTGGAAGAATGTCTTGGAATGGGTGCTCATATGCGACATCTGCAAGCTCTTGGCCCAATACTCTTTTTGTGATGACCAGTTTTTCGTTTGCAGTGCCCTCGACGACGTGCTTTGCCAATGATTCAGCGACAATCCATACTTCGCCGCCGACCTTGGCCTTCACATAGGTTACCTCTGGGTTCACCATGACTGCCATGTTGAAGGGTATTGTCCATGGCGTTGTTGTCCAAACAATAAGATACTCGTTGTTGCTTCCTTTTACCTTAAACTTGAGGTAGATGGAGTTGTCGGTTACTGTTTCATACTCCAACTCATGTTTTGCCAACGCAGTTGCGCATGAAGCACACCACGACATGGACCTGTTTCCCTCATACAGCCTTTCTTTTTTGTGCGCTTCTTTGATAAAAAACCATACGCCTTCTATAAAATCTTTTTTAACTGGCTGATACGCATTATCAAAATCAAGCCACACGCCTAAACGCCTGAAGTCCTTGTTCATTTGGTGCATATTATCAACTGAAAACTTTTCACATTCCTGAACAAACCTCGCCACGCCGAAACGCGCAATGTCTTCTTTCGTTTTAAGCGAGAACTTCTTTTCCACCTTATGTTCGGTAGGCAAACCGTGCATATCATATCCGGCCCTGTCCCACACATCGAAACCGCTCATGCGTTTGAAACGAACAGTCATGTCCTTCAGCGCCTTATTCCACGCTGTGCCGATGTGAACGCGGCCCGATGTGTACGGCGGGCCATCCAAAAAGTAGAACTTCTTTTTTCCTTTGTTGAGGGCTCTTGTTTTAGGGTAAATCTTCTTGTCTTCCCACAAATTCAGGGCGTCTTCTTCAACTTTCTTAAAATCGTACATTCTTCCCTCATTTCTCCGGCCATACTTTAAATATTTTCTTGATTTAGCCCATAAAAGTTTATAAAGCTTCGCGGCTTTGTCTTGCAGAATGACTGATCCTCAAGCACAAGAGCTCTGGACTGAGAAATACCGCCCAAAAAGCTTTGACGATGTTGTTGGGCAAAAGGAAATTCTTGCCCGCATTAAAGCATTCGTGAAGGGCGGGAATCTTCCGCACATTCTTTTTGCCGGGCCTGCTGGCGTTGGGAAAACAACGACTGCGCTGGTTATTGCGAAGGAACTTTTTGGCGAGACGTGGAGGGACAATTTTCTTGAGTTAAACGCGAGCGATGATCGCGGAATTGATACTATCCGAATCAAAGTGAAAGACTTTGCGCGAACCAAGGCGATGGGCACTACCCTCCCGCGCGTTATCTACCTCGATGAATGCGACAGCCTGACACGAGAAGCGCAACAAGCATTGAGGCGGACCATGGAAACCTTTTCAGGAAATGCTCGATTTATTTTGTCGTGCAACTACTCAAGCAAGGTCATTGATCCTATTCAAAGCAGGTGTGCTGTCTTTCGTTTTAAGCCAGTTGGCGTTCAGGATTTAGAACGGGTAATAGACCACGTGAGCAAACATGAAGAGCTTCACGTTTCCTCTGATGGGAAACAGGCCTTACTTGCTGTGAGCGAAGGAGATGTCAGACGCTTGGTCAATGTGATGCAGAGTTGCGCTTCCTTAAGCAAAAAACTTGATGAAAAGGTAGTGTATGATGTCGTAGCTGCGGCACGGCCGAAAGAAATCAAAGATGTGCTTCTTTTTGCGCATGAAGGCAGATTTGTTGAGGCAAAGAAAAAACTTCTCGACGTCATGCTTCATCATGGTTTAAGTGGACTTGACGCCATCAAGCAGATTCAGCAAGAGGTTTGGAACCTCAGCATCCCCGACGCTCTCAAAGTCAAAATGGTTGGGCTTTGCGGAGAAATTGAGTTTCGCATGGTTGAAGGGAGCGACGAGTTTGTTCAGCTAGAAGCATTGCTGGCTGGATTTGTGGGGTTGAAGCCGTGAGACCCTGGACTGACATTTACGCGCCACAGACTATTTCTCAGGTTGTCGGCCATGACACTGAGCTACCGCACTTAGCCGAGATGATCAAAAAGAAACGTCCCGTGTTGCTGTACGGCCCTGCCGGTGTGGGGAAAACTGCCGTTGTGCACGCTCTTGCTCATGAGCTAGGATATGATGTTGTTGAGGTCAATGCTTCTGATGTCAGGAACGCTGATCATGTGCAACAGGTTGTTGGCGGAGCGTTGCAACAAGCGAGCTTGTTTGCCAGGGGTAGAATCATTCTTGTTGACGAGCTCGATGGTATTTCAGGCAACGAAGACCGAGGAGGCATCACGGCATTACAGCTGCTGCTGGATCAGGGCGGCCATGCTGTTGTGCTTGTCGCGAATGACCCGTGGGACACCCGGTTTTCTACGCTGCGAAAGAAGTGCGGCCTCATAGAGTTTAAGAAAGTACGGCCGGAGAGCATTGCAAAAGCGTTGTTTGCTATTTGTTCTCGCGAGGGAATTCATGCGTCTCTTGAAAATCTGAAGGAGCTGGGAAGACGATCTGGCGGGGATGTCCGGGCCGCCATTAATGATCTTCAAAGCCTTACTGCTGGAAAGAACATCCTGGCTAAAGAGGATCTTGGCTTGTTGGATGAACGTGATCAGGAGAAAAACATCTTTGAGGCGATGCGTATGGTCTTCAAGGGCACTGATGCTGGACCTGCTTTGAATGCTTTTGATAGCGTTGATCTTGAACCGAACGAGGTGCTGCTGTGGCTTGAAGAGAATCTTCCCTTTGAGTATCGGGGAACAGATCTTGCACGAGGATTTGACGCACTGAGCAGAAGCGATGTTTTCCAGGGCAGAATACGGAAACGGCAGTACTGGCGTTTTTTGGAGTATGTACGGACGTACCTTATCGCAGGAGTAATGACTGCGAAAGAGAAGCCTTCCTATGGGTATACGCCGTATCGACGCTATCAGCGCCTTCTTACCATGTGGATGGCTAACCAGCGCAACTTCAAGAGAAAGGAAATTGCGCAGATTATCAAAAAAGAAGCGCATTGCTCAACACGGCGAGCAGTTCAGGAGTATATTCCTTACCTGCAGATCATGGCAAAACATAAAAAGACACCTTCTTTTCTTACGGAAGAGCAGACTGAATGGTTGAAGAAGTGACTACCGCGTGAAACTTTCTTTGGAACTCTGTTATGAACTGGTGCGCTCTGCCTTTGTGGGCATTCTCGGAACGATTGCTAATCTGATAACACTTTACTCCCTCGTTCACTTCTTAGGATGGTATTACCTCGTTGGTGCCATTCTTGCCTACATCATCAACTTTTTTGTCCTCTTTTTTGGAGACAAGCACTATACATTTAGGAATACCGGCAACAATGTTGTGAGCCAGTTCTCACGATATGCGCGCGTTTATCTCTGGAGAACCTTTTTCAAGATACTTGCGCTCTACCTGCTGGTTGAGTTTACTCACCTCAACTATCTTGTTGCTCAATTCATCGCTATGAGCGTCATTGGAACACTATCATATACAGCAGTGAAATTCTGGGTGTTCAACGATGAGCAATCTTTAAAAAGGAGCGTTGCTGGCAGAAGAGGATTGTGAAACTCGACGAGTTGCGTGCTGGACAGGGAAAAATTGACGTTGAAGCTGAAGTGATAGAGAAAGGAGAACCGCGCAGCTTCCAGAAGTTTGGCAAAGAAGGGAAAGTGTGCAATGCTACCCTGAAAGACGACAGCGGGACGATCAAACTTACCTTATGGAACGATGAGGTTGACGCTGTCAAGGTTGGCGATAAAGTAAAAATAACTAACGGCTACGTTAGCGAGTTTCAGGGCGAGAAGCAGCTGAGTGCTGGTCGTTTTGGAAAGTTAGAAGTTGTGAACGGCAATAAATCTTAGAACTTCATTGAGACTAATTTTTTGACGCGCATCTCAGTAGACGGATGTGTGCTGAACATGTTTACCATGCTTCTTCCAGAGAATGGATTAATAATAAAAAGAGAAGACGTTGTTGGACTCCCGAACTGCAATGGAATCTTGCGCGATGCTCCCTCTATCTTTCTCAGGGCGCTTGCTAATGCGCTTCCATCTTTGAGCAAGTTGGCACCCGATGCGTCTGCCATGTACTCACGTCTTCTTGAGAGTGCCATCTGAAGAATCAT
>CAZDTM010000002.1:0-5176 GCA_964508385.1 Candidatus Woesearchaeota archaeon
CCTTCAGAAACCGTTCTTTCTGGCGTTACAGGACTTCTTGCGCGTCCCTATGATGCTTCTAGCATGGCTTCAGCGATGACAACGGTTCTCAAGAGCGGCATGAAACGAAAGAATAAGCAAAAAATCTTGAAACATGCAGCCCGCTTTTCTGAACCTGCTTTTGGTAAACGACTCGCTTTTTTTCTGCGACGCTTTTCTTAGCTTGTTGTTTCTCTCACCTTTTTTGCAAGAATAATGTGGTGTGCGGCGAGACTTGGGAGGAGCGAGAAAATCCAATCCAGAGGCAATATCGCCCGTGGCAATCCTTCATCGAAGATGGCTCCCCTCCTCTTTATTACCTGGAATCCACTCTGCGCGAGCAGATCTTTTAATGCTTCATAGGTAAATACCCTTACGTGCCCAACTGGTTGACTTTCTTTTTTGAGTTTTCCCAGTATTCCTGCGCCTATTACCTTTGATCTCGTTGATGGCTCTAAAAAGAGTGGCTGCATTCCCAAGAGCATAAGCAGCCGATTGAACCATGCGCACAGATTGGGTGTTGTAAGGAGAATCAGTCCTCCCGCCTTTACTTGCCGGTTTGCTTCATCCAAGAGCTTGTCGGGATCGTATACATGCTCGATTACTTCACCAAGGTATACTATGTCAGCGCTTCTTCTTTTTGCCAGTCCCCCTTCTATGTCTCCTTTAACTACTTTCAGTCCGCGTTTTCTGGCATCTTTTATTTCTGCATCTGACTTTTCTATTCCGTATCCCTCCACTTCAGGAAATCTTTTTTTTACCTCTTGCAAAAACTTTCCGTTTCCACATCCGATGTCTATTAACACACAGTTTTTTTTCATACACTTGCGCAAGAGAACCAAGCATTTTTTTTCACGGTGCAATATCCTGTCAATTACTCTTTTCTTGTTCCAATACGCGTAGTAATCAACTGATCTTTTCATTATGCACCCGGTAGATTACTGACGTAACCTTCGTTTTTTCTTTGTCTAAGAAGGAGGCCCATACTGGTTCGAGGGCGCCTTTTTCTTTTTCCAGCCACTGCTCTATCCATTCTGGATGGTGCTCAAAAACCGAGATATGGACAAACGTTGGCTTCTTTTCCTTGATAAAACTTTCAAACTCTTCTCTCTCTTCATCAATACCAAAAACCCCCCTTTCTGAATAATACACCATCTGGGGCGGCGACTGCGAAATGATTGTGTCGCCCTCTTTTGAGTTTTGTTTTGTCCATAAGCCGCCGTCTCGTACTTCCGCATAGGTTGGTAATTTTTGTTTAATAATCTTTGATGCATGCCCAATTTGCATATAGCCAATACCACCCAGCAGGATTACTAGAACGATTATCCCCGCTATCTTCTTTGGGCCAATGTTTGTCATCACTTTCTCTGCGCTTATCAAAGCATTTGCCGCCAAATAAAAAATGAAGGGCATCCATAAGAAAACCCATCGGTCTTCAGTTCCTCGTATATAAAAAATGTAAAATGCCGAGACCATTATAAGTGCGAGAACACTAAAAAGATCCGGGTCGAAACACCGCTTCTTCTCTTTTATCAGTACGTCTCCGTAAAGAATCCACCTCAGTCCCAGCACCAGTCCAACTAGAAATAGAATAAAGAGAAGATTTTCAGTCATTAGATAAAAAAACTTAAGATTGTACCACCCAAAAGACGTCTTGTAGAGAAGAGCGTTTGAGTATCCCCTCTTAAACCCAAGTGGCGTCCCGAATCGGACATATGACCATAAGAAGTAAGGAATAAGAGTTATTACGAAGATTGCTGCGCTTGCGTAGTATTCCTTTCTCTTGAACATTTCGAATCTTTCTTTAAGGAAAATAAAAACAAAGAGAAGCAATGGCACAATTAGTGCAGAAACTTTGAGCATCAGTGCAATTGCCGTAAGAAAACCGACCAACATCATGAACTTTGTTTTTCCCCCTTTCCAATATTTCCATGCGCACCATATCGCAGCTACTTGGAATACCATGGAAAAAGAATCTGGCTGCACTCTGGCAGTCCAAAACAGGAAGGACCAATGTACGGAGGCCAGGAATGCAGCAATGAGGCCAACCTTTTGGTTAAACATCTCTTTTCCCAAGAGATAGATCAATAGCACAAGGAGCGTTGAGGGGATAACGACAAGCACAAACTTTATGAGTGCTTCGCTTGAACCGAGGAGAAAGAATCCTGCAGCAATATACTGAAACAGCGGCGGGCGTTGAGGGTTATACCGGAAAGGAGTATCAAAAGCAAAGTGCTTTGCAGCAGCCATGTACTCCGCTTCGTCCCACCACAACGTTTGATCTCTGGTTTCTATGAAAAAATTAACTCTGATAAGAAATGCAAAAAGAAGAATGAGCAACAGCAGAATCGTGTACTTCTTTTCTCTCGCTTTGGTTACCCATTGATGGTTCATTCTTCGTTCAGTTCTTGTTCTAGTTCTTCGATGCTTATCGTGCTCGTTCCTACCTTTCCCACCACTATTTTGCCTGCAATATTCGCTACCTTTGTTGCTTCTTTGATGTCGAGAGTCTTGTTTTTATATCCGGTAGCAAAACAGAGGCCGAGAACGGCCATGACGGTATCTCCTGCCCCAACAACATCAAATATTTTCTTTGCTTGGGTATGCGCGAAATGAAACTTTCCTTCTTTGTCCATGCTGATCATTCCGTCTTTTCCACACGTAATGACGCTGTACTCAGCTTGTGCCATCTCTTTCAACTTTTTGCACATTTCTTGAAGTTCTTGGCTTTCAATAAGGCCGTTTGCTACCTTTATTTTCATTCCAGTGATTGTTTCTGCTTCAGTGAGATTTGGGCGAATGAGTACACAGCCCCTGAATACATCAATGTTTGCTGGTTTTAAGTCAACGAGTGTTGGTATGCCCTGTTTTTTGCATTCCCTAATAATTTCCTGCCCAAGCTCTCTCGTGAAACATCCCTTGTTGTAGTCTGAGAGAATAACCGCGTCTACTCTCGCTAGATCTTTTTTTATTTGATCCGTCATCTCTTTTGCAATTCCTTCTTTTATTTTATCCGTGTCCTCCTCATCAACCCTTACAATTTGGTGATATCTCGATGTTTCAACGAGCCTTGTCTTTGTTGTTGTTCTTCTTCCATCTTGATAGGAGTGCAGTTCTATCTTTGCAGCGTGTGCTAACTGTCGTGTTTTTTCTCCTGCGGCATCATTCCCAAGAAGTCCGTGCAAAATTACCTCAGAGCATAATCCTCTAGCATTGTTGGCAATGTTTGCAGCACCACCCAAGCATTCTAGAGTATTTTCTACGTCAAGTAAATGTGCGGCTGGAACCTCTGGATTCATTCTTTTGATTTTCCCTTGCTTGAAAACGTCCAGCATGATATCTCCAACGACGAGAATTCTTGCAGTTTTCCATAAGGATGTTATGTTACTCATAAGCCCAGCTTTTCTTTCTCTATGACTTCACAAAGAGTGTGATAAATAACATGGTGGGCTTCCTGTATTCTCGCAGTGATGTTGGAAGGAACTTTAATGACGATTTCTGCTTCTTGTGCAAGTTTCCCACCATCACCCCCCGTCATTGCAATCACCTTGATACTGCTTGTTTTTGCTGTTGCTACCGCCTTTAAAACATTTGGCGAATTTCCTGATGTTGAAAATGCAAGAAGAACTGACGTGTTGTTTGCCACGCCAGTTTTTGTGAACCCTTCCAGTTGACGTGAGAAGACATGTTCATATCCGATGTCGTTGGCTATTGCCGTCAATGCCCCTGGGCTTGCTCCCAATGGAACAACTGCGAGGGGCTGTCTCTGCCTTGTTTTGTCAGCGTACCATCCAATGAGCTCCCCTGCTGTGTGGTCTGCATCATCAAAAGAGCCCCCATTGCCGCAGGTGAAGATGATTCCTTTGTTCTTTACTGCGTCCAGCATTGCTGCAGCTGCCCTTATGATCTCCGCCTTTAGCTCGTGACTCTGCGTTATCATCTGCAGAACCGCTATGTTTCCTTCAAGGTTCTTTTCAAGGATATCTTTGAAGCCTTCGTGTTGCATAGCTCTCTTTACCCCTGTGCTTTTATAAGCTTTGTTGACCTTTCTCCCCCTTTGTACTTTCTATCCTCACCCACGTTTTTTTGAGGTCTTTTTTTATGATCTTTTCATCAATGAATACTAAGACCCAGAGGTAGAAACGAAGAACTACAAGCTGCATAGTCCAGAGTGCTTCCTTTAGATTTTGTGGATATGCAAAGATGCTGAAGATGCCTTGAGACTCTTTTATGAAGGATCTCATCTCATTTTTCCCTCCGAAGAACTTTTTCAACTCGATGTTTCCCCGTGTACTTCTTCTCTTTTGCGCGATCCAATCCTTGAAGTTCGTTGGGTAACGGACGTATACTTCTGCTTGTGGTTCGTAGGCTGTTCTATACCCTTTTTTATAGACAAGGTATGAAATCACCGTGTCATCAGCAAGGGCTTCTTTTGGAATTTCTGTTACTAACCCTCTGCGCAGAGCATAGAGGTATCCAGAACAGACGAGAAACTTTCTTTCCCTGTCTAATTTTGTCCTATACTCATGCGCACCAATGTCTGTCAGAAGATGACTTATGTAACCAAAAAAGGTACTTCTTGGAGTAAGAGAACGTGGTCGTCCCGAAACAATACCTACACCTGCTTCTTCACACCGAGCAATTAACAGATTCAGGGCGTTCTCCCCAGGATAAACGTCGCCGTCAGTAAAGATGAGTATTCTTCCTCTCGCTTTTTTGAAGGCCATGTTGAGCGCCGTAGGTTTTCCTTTCCCCGGGTCTTTAATCCACTTTGCTTTTTTTGATATCTTTGCACACCGCCCTGTTTCTTCATCAGGGCAAATAAGGAGGATTTCATAGTTTTCTTTCATGGGCTGAGCGAGAATTGTGCGCAGAGCCTTCTTCACGCTCTCCGGTTCTTTGTATGCTGTTATGATTATGCTGATCATGCTGTCCTTTCTTTCTTACGAATCTTTATAAATTTACGCGCTTTCTTTTGCTCTATGACGGATAAAACCCTTCTTGTCTATTTGCACGGTATCGGCGACCATCTCATGGCAACGCCAGCTGTTCACGAATTTAAGAAGCAGCACCCCCACTCTGAACTGTACCTGTTGGCCCTTGACAATCCTCTCTTTAAGGGCCTGTGGAAGCATAACCCGGATATTACTGAAGTCTT
>CAZDTM010000002.1:5186-31225 GCA_964508385.1 Candidatus Woesearchaeota archaeon
AGTCTTGCTTTCTTCTCTTCGAAAGAATCCTCGATACGGACATCCTTTTTTTTGGCTTCGTGATTTTTGGAGAATCCTTGTGGATATTCGTCGCCTGAAGAAGACGTTTCACTTCTCTCGCGTGTACTTCCTCGTGCATTTTTTCATGCCTGCAAAGGTTTATCGCTTTCTTCCACTTCATCGTTATCAGCGGCACAAGAGTTTGATTGTTGCTGACCAACTTGGTGTTTCTCTTGATCGTCCCCGCTATCTTTTTTCCATCTCGCCACACGAGCAGACTTTTGCCAGCCGCTTCTTTTTGCAACATCACCTCAACACTAAAAAGGTTGTGAGCTTGCATTACCATGCTTCAACTCATTCAAAGTCATTGAAACTTGCTGAAGTTCAGAGCATTGTTCACCATTTAACTTCTTTAGGATACCACGTACTTGTTGTGTCTTCCGAGCCCATTGAAAAAGAAATCACGGTTCTGCCAGAAGTTACCGCGTATCAATCAAAGAGCATCCTTCTTACGGCGGGATTGCTCAGTAAATGCGTCGCTCATGTCGGCGTTGACTCGGGTATAGCTCATTTGGCTGCTGCGGTTGGTGTCCCCAGCTTTGTTATTGTTATGAAAGATGTTTGGACCAAGAACTCTGGCGTCCTTTCACAGCAATCAGTTTCTTACACCTTTTTAGGTCGGCGCCTTCCTGCTCTCCTCTCAGCGCTCACTCAGTTTTTTCGGTAGCATGCTTTTCGCGTGTTGAAGCACTTCTTCAGCACTGATCTTTCGCATACACTCATAGTTCTTGTTGTAGACACAAAAACTTCTCCTGCAGCCTACGCACGCCTCTTTCTCTTTCCATATTATTATGCTGTTTTTTCCTGTGGGGCCCCAGAAGACAGGTATTGTGGGCCCAAAGAGGGCTATTGTTGGCGTGTCATATGCTGAAGCAACGTGGATTATTGAGGTATCAATTGTGATCAGGAGATGTGCTCTTTTGATAAGAGCTGCAAGTTCCCCAAAGCTTGTTTTTCCACATAAGTTTTGTACCCTCTTTTGCTCCTTTACACTTGAAGTTATCTTGCTTACTGCTTCTTGGTCTTCTTTTGTTCCTGTGAAAAATAACGTTATTTCCTTGTCTTTTAGCAATTCATTCGCTGTTTCTGCCCACTTCTTTTCTTCCCATCGATTGGACCGGTGTTTTGTAGCCGTGTGGAGAACAACAATTCTTTTTTTACCCCCAAGCAGCAACCCTATTTCTTTCTCTGCCTCCCCCCTCATCGGTAAGATTATTTTTCTTGAAGTACTTTGAATTCCTATCTGATGAATCACGTCGAGATTGTCATCAATTTTATGCTGCCATTTTGTTGTTGGCCATATTTTCTTATTCAGGAAAAAACCCTTGCCTGTGAAGAGCCCGACTTTTGTGCAGCCCACCCTATACTTGACTCTTCCTAACAAAAGAAGCAGGGAAGTTCTTAATGAGCCATTATGTAGGATGATGCCCAAGTCATACCTTTCTTTTTTGATTTCTGCCAGGATTTCCTTGAATGGCCGTGTGGCGGTGCCATGAATGACCTTATGAACTGAAGGGTTGTCTTTGACAACATTTTCTGTTGCTGGATCAATAAGAAGATCAAGCTGCGCGTTTGGATACTTTCTCTTTATTGCTTGAAAAACTGGCGTGGCAGCCAGCATGTCGCCTATTCTTAGCTCTTCCACTACTATGATCTTTTGAATCTGCTTTGGAAATGGCTTCCACTTGAACTGGTTTACTAAAAGATAGAGAACATAGTCTCCTACAAGTACGCCATCCCTCACCCAATCCTCAATTTTTTTTAAAATGTGAATGCTCATATTTGCATGCTGTAGAATATATTTATAAACGTGCTGATTGCTTGTCTTTCTATGACACTTATACGGGCTCTTGGGCGCTTTTTCATGATTTCTTTTGGAAATCTTTTTTTTCGGTCGCGCCAACAACCACTCAATGCGGAACAACGACAACGAATTCGTAAACTCTTAGTCATTCTTCCTGTTGGCATTGGCGATGTGATCATGGCGACTCCAGCTCTTCGTGCACTTCGACGCGCGTTTCCTCATGCTACGATTGATGCTGTCGGCAATCGCTGGAGCATAGACATTTTAGAGGGCAATCCACACTTTAACCGCCTCACGGTTCACGATTCTCTTTATGGCCGTCACAGTCTTTCTCATTTATACCGTGAGGCCAAGAGCTATAGGAGTTATGACTGCGCTGTCGTTTTCTCTTATTTTACCCTGCCACTTTTCGCCTTCTTTTGTGGTTGCAAGATTCGAGTTGGGCCTTTTATGAAACATGAAGGATTTGCACTGACGCATAAAACACGCTTTTATTCTGGCCTTCATGTTGTTGACCTGTTCCTTCGAGTAGCTGGGTTGCTTGGTGCTAGAACAGATGACACTAGTTTAGAACTCTTTGACTATCGCAGGCAAAAAAGAAATGATGCTCTTGTCGGCCTCTGTGTGGGGGGCGGAAAGAATCCCCTGTCTGCGCTTGCGCAAAAGAAATGGCCAACTGCTTCCTATGCTGAGCTTTGCAGCTCTTTGTTAGATCGAGGATTTACTTTGGTTTTTCTTGGCGGGAAAGATGATGCGCAGAATACTGAACAGGTTGTTTCTTTACTTGGTACCAGCCATAAAAAAAAGATTTTCAATCGCGTTGGATCTACAACTTTGAAAGAAGCAGCGAGCATCCTTTCTGGCTGTCGTGTTTTCATCTCTGGTGATTCTGCGTTGATGCACCTTGCCGCCGCTGTTGGAACACCAACACTTTCCCTCTTTGGCCCAACAGATCCATGCATGCTCGCTCCACGCGGGAAGGAGCACGCATACCTCGCTTCTTCTACTCACTGTTCTGGCTGCCAGCCGCCTTCTTATGAATTTGTCGCCGTATGCAGAAACAGCGGCCATATTCAAGATATTTCAGTTTCTGATGTCCTTGACAAACTGCACGGTCTGCACGCCCAGTCGTCATAAGCTGGCGTGATTGAACGATTTAGACATCATTAGGTTCTTTTCTTCATATTCTACTTTCTTGCTACACACACAAGGGATACGCCTACAGGAAAATTTATTCTTTTCAGCAACCATGCTTCTAAGAAAAGCACTCTCTTGAGAACACCATTGATGACCGCGTTTGTGTCTCCGATATCTGACTTCGCCTCTTTTCTTTCGTCAACTCTATCGAATAATTTTCTGTAAAGAAATACGACCGGGAACAAGAAGGAGTTGTAGTAGCTTATCTTTTCTACAGCAAATCCTGCCCTTTCAAGCTTTGCCTTCATTTCCTCCTTCGAGTACCTTGTCCGCGCTTGCGTGGCAACATCATGCTGGCTCCACAGACATTTCATTGCTGAATCAGTGATGAAGAGGCGGCCGCCTCTCTTGCATACCTTATAGAGCTGCCTGAGTGCTGCCTCGTCGTCTTCGATTGCTTTATGATAGAGAACATCAAAACAACCCACGGCGTCAAATGTCTCTTCTTTGAATCCGAGATTGTCTATGGATCCTTTCTTGACGTTTTTGAGCCCACGTTGCTTACAGAAGTTGATAGCTTCAGAAGAAACATCGACACCATACACCTCTCCGAAATTGCTGAGGCTTTTCATGATGATGCCTGTCCCACATCCGACATCCAGGATTTTGAGATCTGTTCTTCCTTGGTACCATCGTTTGAACAGGCTGAGAATAAGACTTCTTTTTCCTACGTACCACCAGTGTTTCTCTTCCTGGTTGTACATGACTTCGTACTCTCGTTTTAACATCTGCTGAACCTAATCTTCAGTACTCTGAAGCCATACTTTACACCGTGCTTGAGGAGAGGAATAATGCCCTCGCTTGTCTTTGATGTTCCCCGCGTTCTGTCCATGGAGAGGTAGGGGACTTCCACCACTTTTATTTTATGCTTCTTGCAGCGGTACATGAGGTCGATAAAGTATTCGCCATATCCTTTTTCGTTGATCCCCACTTTTTGGAGCACTGCTTTCTTTGCAACAATGAAACCCGAGGTCAGATCCATCACTTTTGTTCCTAGAATGATCTTACCGTAGAGATTGAAAATGTAACTTGTCGCCCTCCTCGAGAAAGGACGAGCATCTTTTGCTCCCTTTGCGTAACGCGAGGCTATTGCAACGTCGTATTCTGGGAGGCGCTTTATCAGTTCAGGAAGAACATTCGGAGGGTGCGAGAAATCGCAGTCCATCCACGCAATAAGCGGAGCAGAGGCTTCTTTTATTCCTCGGGCGATTGCTGAAGGAAGACCCCGCTCAAATCTGCGAATGACTTTAACGTTTTTTTCCTTGAGCTGTTGCGCGATTTGCCATGTTTTGTCTGGTGAATCGTCATCTACCACGATCACTTCTGCGGTTGGCACGTACTTCAGAATTTCTTTAATGAGGTCTCCAATATTTTCTGCTTCGTTGTATGTTGGAAGAATAACCGAGCAAGAGTATTTCATTGGACAAAAAGCCCCCCTTTTCTTTATAAGTGTTTAGGAAGAGAATTCGGTCATGATCATTCTTCCGGCATTTTCGAGCGCTTCTTGGGATCGTGGCGACGCGGCGTAGTTGCCATCAAATTCCGCTACCTCTAACGTTAACATGACTCGCCGATCCTTTGTTTGCTCTGCCCTTAACCAAGGAATAATTACCTCATTGCCACAAAGCTCTCCATGTCCTGGCACATATGCTTCCCACCACAAATTGCCGTGACCGAAAGAAGGCAATGGCTTTGTTTTGTCTGGTCGTCCTGTTTCGGGTACTGGGCGGCACACGCTTCCATCATTTAAGTGGATGTGGTTTATTGCTTGGCCTACGGCGCACATTGCTGTCGCGATACTTGGCTGAGGTATGTAGTCTGCTGCAAAGTATCCAAACATCTCTCTGTTTCTCAATTCCTCATCAGAAATATTGCTGCCACACGCAGCAATTGTGTCGTTTATCGTTTTTCTTGTAATTCCATAGTGACAGGTGTCAAAGGTGATTCTCCCACCGCGCTCAGTATGGCGTAGTATGTGCGATAGCGGCCCAAATGTTACTGTGTAGATTGGGTTTTCATTGTCCTCAGTTGTTGCTGGAAATGGTTTGTTTTCAAGATCGACTGATGTTGTTCTTGCTGTCTGCTGTGCCATGGAGATGCTGCGTAAAACTCTTTCAAGCAGTCCTGTTTGCATATCGTGTGTGTATGCTGGGCCGGTTACTGCTTCTCGCGTTCTGATGGCGTTTGGGTGCACTGCAACAGAATGTGCTCCAATATTGTCTGCAAATCTGACCACTTGAAGAAGATTTTCATATGCTGGTCCTTCTTGAGAGAGGTCTGTCGCGCTCCACCTTTCGGTGTTACCATAATTATACGGCGCATGAACTGCAAGAGGAGCATCGCCTAAAGCGACGAGATTCTGTTCGAGCTTTCCTAGGTTGCCTGACTCTACATCTTTCCATCTCACGATTGGCTGATATCCAAAATCGATCGTCAGGTGCGGGTTGACTCTCCATTCGTTCCCTGCGATTCCTAGACGTGCTTTGACTTCCTGAACGACTTTTTTGCTCGCTTCAATATCATTTCCAAATGCAGCCATTACTGGTTTTGCTAGCGTGAGTTTCATGAGAGTTTCTTCCTGTTTTTTCTTATTTAAATCTTTTCTTTTTTACTATGATTAGGTTGTTACTTTAATTCTTTGATCGCTTTTACCACCTGATGAATCTCTTGTTCTGTCAGAGAACTTGAAGAAGGCAAATACAGCCCCCTGTTCCACAAATCATCGGCCACTGGGTATGAACCAGAGATGTTCGTGAGTCCGGGATTCTTCAAGAATAATGGCTGCTGATTCATTGGCAAAAAGAAGGATCGCGTTTCTACTCCTCTTTCCATGAGCTTTGTCATGACCTGGTCTTTTGTTAATCCGAAAGAGTCTTCAATGAGGACGCCATACATCCAGTAGACATTTCTGACATTTTTCCGCTCTGGCGGTGTTTGAATTCCTTTCACGTCTTTGAGCAATTCATTGTACAACTGGGCGTGATCACGTCGCGCTTTGATAAACTTTTCAATGGACTCAAACTGCGCCAATCCAATTGCGGCCTGGATGTTGGTCATCCTGTAGTTGAAGCCAAGTTCGTGGTGGTAGAAACGCGGCTTCGTGAACGCAAGATTCTTGAGCAGCTGAGCGCGTTCGGCAAGCTCTTTGTTGTTCGTGACAACCATCCCGCCCTCACCAGTTGTGATGATCTTGTTTCCATAGAAACTAAAACAGTTGATTTCACCGAAAGAACCAACCTTCTTGTTGTTGTACAGAGCGCCATGCGCTTCTGCCGCGTCTTCGATCACTAGCAGACTGTGTTTCTTCGCGATCTTGAGAATTGGGTCCATGTCGCATGGATGGCCATAGATGTGAACCGGCATGATAGCTTTTGTTTTCTCAGTTATTTTTTCTTCGATAAGATTCGGATTTATCGTCCACGTTTCTGGATCAGCGTCTACAAAAACCGGTTTTACTCCTTCATACACCGCAGCATTCGCAGATGCCATCATGGTAAACGAGGGCACGATGATTTCGTCCCCCCTCTTGAGACCAGCGGATGCGACAGCGAGATGAAGCGCCGTAGTCCCCGAGGTCGTTGCAATCCCATACTTGCAATCGCAGAACTTTGCGAATGCGTCCTCAAATTTTTTGATGTACTCCCCTACACTTCCAATGAAATTTTTGTCGAAACAGTCCTTGACGTACTCCCACTCTTTTCCGGTCAACGTTGGGGTACAGACTGGAATCATTCCAAGAACCTCTTGTCCTCTTCCGGTCCCCTGTAGGGCCCCTGCTTGATCTCGATGAATTCTCCATTTTCAAGAAGATCAACACCGTGACCTCCGCTGATAAACACAATTAGATCGCCTTCTGAGAGCGTTACGTAGCCTACTTTCTTGTCGCTTTTGTCGTAGACGTCCACCCCTATCTTTCCTTTCTTGACGTAGTAGACTTTGTTTGGCTTCGCCCCCTTCATTTCCTTGAAAGGAAACGTTGCATGAGCCCGATATCTGTGGCCTTTCTGCCGCTTGTGGAAGCCCACCTGGAGGGTATGTTCGTCGTCTGAAATAAAGTTAAGGCCTGGAGCGTTGAAACTATTTCGTAGAACTAGAGCTAAGAGTTCTCCTTCCGACTCAATTTTTTCAACGGTCATACCTTCAGTATTTTTTCTTTAACTCGAGATCCAGCTTCTTATGCCACATCTCTTCTTCCTTGGCGAAGTTCTTTTCCCACAGCCAGGTCTTTCCGTTTTCATTAAAGAAGTCGATTGTTTTCTGCAAGCCCTCTTTTAATTTGACTGTTGGCCTCCAGTCTGTGAGCTTATGCATCTTGAAATAATTTGCATTGAGCCTTTCAACATCAAGAGGTCGGAGGCGAGCTTTGTCTACTTCAATCTGGATATTTTTGTGGCCCATAATCTCTCCGAGGGTGTGTGCAAGCTCTTCTACGGTCCACTCTTCTCCACTTCCCATGTTGAAGACATCACCGACTGCTTTGTCTGCTTTCATCAATTCGATTGCTCCCTTCGCAGCATCAGTGACGTAGGTGAGATCGCGGGATGCCTTAATGTTTCCTAGCTTGAGCGCATTACCCTTGTCTAACTGCTTGATAATCTCTGGAATGACATAGGGGTGCGTTTCTCGAGGGCCGTACACGTTGAACTGCCTGAGAATAATGACAGGAACCTGCCGTTCGTGAAACATCGTGTAACACAGACGATCTGCAGCGAGCTTTGAAACAGCGTACGTTGACATGGGATTAACAGGATGATGCTCGTCCATGGGAACGTGCTTTGCTGTTCCGTATACTTCTGATGTTGAGTATTGAATGATTCTTTTTACACCCGCTTCTTGAGCGCAGAGAAGGAGATTCAAGACTGCTTTTGCGTCTACGTCAAAGAACTCTCGAGGTCTTTCATAGCATTCTGGGATATATGGGTGCGCTGCGAGATTAAAGATATACTCAATTTCGTCGTTCTTAAAGAATTCAGTCAGTCTTTCGTCTCTGATGTCTCCTTCGATCAGTTTTATTTTGTCTTTCACCTCGATGAGGTTATCTGGGTGCCCGCTGATAAAATTGTCAAGAACAATGACGTTTGCGTGCTGGTTGAGCAACTCTCTGACTACTGTCGACCCAATAAATCCTGCGCCCCCAGTTACTAGAACATTTTTGTTGGCGAGCTGCATGACAGACACCGAACGTGGCTTCTTTTTTTGCTTATATAAGCGTTTCTATACGTTTGTTGATTGCTCTTGAGGAGAAAAGCCTTCAAGCTTGAGGATATTCATCGCTCTTACTCGTTTTGTGTTATTATTACTCTGAAGATTGCTGAAGTAGGAGAGTTCTTCTTTTGTGATTCCTGCAATGCCCTTAATGCCATACCTGCTCGTCATGTCAAAAATGAAGTACCCTTTTTTAGTTAAGAGGTCTTCAATATCCTCTGCGATTTCGTATGTTGGAAATAGTTCCTTGTCTTTCAGGATAATACTAAAACCAGAGTCTCTTTTTTTATAAAAAACAAGCGTAAGTTGATCACTCTGTGCATCTTGCTGTATTTCGTTGATCACTTCCTCTTTATTTTTGTAGGTTACTCCGTATGTTCCGTCTGTTGAGCCAGCCTCACTTACTTTTTTTGCAAATGTCACAAAATAGAATGCATTGGAGAGAACTAAAAGAACAACTAATACACAGAGAAAAACTACTACGCCCCTCTTTTGAATTCTCTTGAAAAAGTCCACCCCTTTCTCTATGCCAACTGCCATAAAAATGAACTGTACTGGAAAGAGAATGTAATAGAAGTGTGGACCTATGTTTTTGTTTCTTATGATCAACAAAATAACAGGGAGCACGAGCCACAAAAGAGTAATCCAATACTTTGTTTTTTCTCCCCTTTCTTTGCCCCTCACTGCAGAGTATGCTACACAGCCTATTCCCGCACCGAGAAGAATCAAGGCTATTCCTGCCAGTGTTAAGAACACCGCATCAAGATGTTTTGAAAAGAGATTAAGATTTCCTAGAAAGTACGTTCCTAAATGGTTCGTTGCAAACAAGGCTGGAATTCCTACAGCTTCAATGCTGTTTGTTAAGAAGCTGTTTGCTGGTGATTGCTGTGGCAAGACGAGAATTTCTTTTACCCCAATGAAGTCATTTTTTAGGTTGTAGTAGATGAAGGGGGAAAAAAGCACGAGTGATAACACTGCGGCGGTTATAATATATGACACCTTTATCTTTTTCCAGTTCATAACCCATGCGATGAGAAACAGTGGTATGAACGCAAAAGCAGAGAGATGCACCTGCAGCATTAATGACAGCGAAACCACCATGCCTATGAAGGGCCATTTTTTGTTCTCTTCGAGACAACAGGACATTAAGGACATCACAAAAATTACGGCAAGAAGCGAAATCGGCGCGAGATTATAGGGAATTCGGGAGTAGACATTGTGCCAGGGGCTTGTTGCCAGAAGCATGCTCGCTATGACTGCAACGGTCCTACTGAAGTATCTTCGCGCCCAGGCGTAGACCAATCCAACTTCCACCACCCCTAAAATCCCGTAGAAAATGGAAAGGCTCCTGTAGTCATCTGTTATCGAGAGCGGAATGGCAAAAAGATAGAACATAAACGGCCCAAAAAATTGATTTCCCTCGTGGCTTTTCCCATCAAGAATCGGCTCTTTTGTCTCGAGCATTTGTGTTGTTCTTTCATAGAACTCAGTTTCGTCGGTTCCCATGCTTGACAGACCGGGGTACATGACTCTCAACAGAAGAGCAACGAGAAGAATCGCAGTTAGAAAAAGCGGCTCTTTTTTGTCCCACTTTTTTTGTCCCACTTTTTTTCCCTCCGATCTTAAGCTTATGCCTGGGCTTGTCTGGTTGTTTTTTTCAGTTCCGTGTAGAGCAACAGAGCGCCCCTTGCAATGTCTAGCAGAGGGGCATTTTCACTCCCGATGGTTACTCTTCTTTGGGCGATTGCTTCGTTTATTCTGGCTGGATCGTCTTCAAGAAAAATCAATTGAGTATGCTCCCACGCATCGCTATTGGAGTGTCCTCGTTTTCTTATTTCTTTTCTTGCAGCAACTTCTGGCATCACTTTCATCGCTACTTCATACACCGCAAATGCCGCCCTGTGCAGTTCTTCTAACTCGCTTGCACGGTATGATGTTTCGCCCTGCATCACAAATACGAGCCCCTTTGTAAACTCTGGGTCTGTCATGTGACCAACCAGTGTAGGCTCTGCGAGGCGGTCTCTCCCAATCCCGCTTTCCTCTTCGAGTTCTTTGTAAAAATTTGCGAAGAGCGGTTCTCTTCCGTCTAGGCAGGATATGATCCCCACTGGAAGCGTCGATATTTTTCCTCGTTCAACAGCGCCGCCTCGTATTCCGCAGAGTACTTTTCCGTCTGCTGTCCGTATCACTCCGCCGATTGCTAATGGTGTTATGTCACTTGCCATGTCCCGTCTACACGCTTGCACATGATAGCTACTTGTGGCCATCATCCTCATGTTTGTTGGATCTATTTTGTCGTTGGTTCTCTCTAGGGCTAAAACTACTTCTCGCCAATGAGGGAGGTATACTGCAGATCCATACTTTTGTTGGTCTCTTGCGCACAGCGTTTCTTTCTCCCTATCTCCGATTATTGTTGCCCTTACTCCAGACTCTGCTATGGGGGGAGTATATAGCGTTATGCGCTGCTCTAACCCTTGTTGCGTGGTTGTAAGTTCCATTTAATGGACTGCCTTTTTCTACCTTTAAATCTTTCTTCTTTCGGGTCGTCATAATAGCATCCCTCTTTTTCTTCTGGAAACGTTTAAAAAGTTCCACTTCTATTTTTACCTTCTTTCGGGGCATTCTTATGGGGAAAAAGCTCAATATCGGTTGCGGCAACGACTACCGCGAGGGATACGTTAACCTTGATAATGAGGGTTCCCGCTGTGCCTGCGATGTCAGGCACGACTTGAACACGTTCCCTTATCCTTTTAAAGAGAATACTTTCGAGGAAGTTTATTGCTCAAATATTCTAGAACACCTCGATGACGTTCCAAGGACGTTACAAGAGCTGCGCCGCATCACTAAACATCAAGGCATCATCCGCATTGTTGTTCCCCATTTTAGTTCTGCCGATGTGTGGGGGGATCTTACCCACAAACGAGGTTTTAGCGCTCAATCGTTTAGCACTGATCTGGCTGCGTATCAGGGGATTGAAGGCTTTACACTTCTCCGCCAGAGCATCCAGTTTCCGGGCTATCGCTTTTATATGCGCTGGTTTGCCAACCTTTTTAAAGGGTTTTATGAGAACAATCTTGCCTATCTCTTTCCAGCTTCGACTCTCTCCGTTGATCTGGAGGTTGTAAAACAATGACCCCCACCCTAGACGAGCTCAAAAAAGTTTGTTTTTCTGGTAATCACCCCATGAATGTTTACAGAAACATCTCTATTCGCATCACTTGGCTGTTGATCCATCTTCCTATTTCGGCAAACTTTATGACTTTTTTTTGGATTGTTCTTGGCATCACTGGAGCTTTTTTGATTGGATCTTCACTCTACACGTATCGTGTCCTTGGGGCGTTCTTTATTTTTTTGATGCCGATCCTCGACTTTGTTGATGGAGAATTAGCGCGGTGGCATGGAACCTACTCTCCCCAATGGGGCTATTTGGATTGGGTTGGCTACTGGGTTATGCATCTTGTTGCCCTCATTTCGCTTACGTATCACTTCGCATCTGCCAATCCAGGCTATTACCTTGTTGGATTTCTTGCGCTCTTTGCTTTCTCCATGTATGAATTTGTGCGCCTGCATCAATTCAGAATTGTTTCAAACAAGAACAAACTTGCTCCGACTCGGGTTCGTTACCCTCTTGTTTATAGACTATATCTCTTCATCCGCGCAGGGCTTCTTTTTGAATACATTCCGCTTTTATTACTTGTTTTTGCTCTTCTTGACCTCTTACAGATCTATCTCTTCTACTTTATCATCGTCTTTAATGGCTTTTGGATAACAAAGGTCGCTTATGAATTCTTTTTTGGTTACAAAAGAATAACAACGGGGGTGCGTTCTCATTCCAAATAAGAAAACAGCTATCGTTTGTACTATTGGTCCTGCATCGCTTGAGAGGATCAAAGAACTTCAAGAACATGGCATGGCTCTCGCCCGCTTTAATGGTGCTTTCCAGCCGTTCTCAACAGAATTGCGGAATAAAATTTCGGTCCCTGTCTTGTTGGATATCCCTGGTAAGCGAGAGAAAAAACGCCCCTCTCAATTTTCTGATGAAGAGCTTATCCTTCTTGCTGTTCATAACCGTGTCGACTACATTGGCGTCTCTTATGTCCGTACACCCGAAGATGTTTTATCCGTTGTTCGCCTGCTTCGCGAAGCGCCCGTAAAAATTGTGGCGAAGATTGAAACGAAAGAAGCCTATGAACATATGGATAGCATTATCAGCATGCCAGAAGTAAGTATGCTCCTTATTGACAGGGGTGACCTTGGCACGGCTATCGGTCCGGAAAAAGTGCCGCACGCACAGAAGAAGATTATTGAACGCTGCAAGCACTTTAACAAACCGGTTATTGTCGCTACTGAAATGCTGATGTCTACTTTGAAAAAAGAAAAACCAAACTGCGCCGACGTTAATGATGTTTATACTGCAGTTACACAAGGAGCAGATTTTGTTATGCTCTCTGAGGAAACAGCAGAGGGTGATGACCCCATCCGGCCAGTTAAAATTATGGGAAGCATTATAGACTATGCACATTCAACTGAATCTCTTTGAAAGCACGGATGTAAAAAATATCTGTTCTGGCGCATTTTCGCCATTGAGGGGTTTCATGACTGAGCAAGAATTCCTTCATGTTGTTGAACACATGAAGTTACCCCATGGCGCGTATTGGCCCCTACCCGTGCTTCTTTTTTCAGCAACACAGATTCCTCTTGGTGAGGTGGTAGAGCTTGTTTCTCCTGAAGGACGCGTGCTTGCAGAGATGTCTGTTCAGTCCAGCTTTCTTGTCGACAAGCATTATTATGCTGATCGTGTTTTTAAGACAACGCAATTAGATCATCCCGGCGTAAAAGACCTCTTTGACAAACCGGCTTACGCGGTTGGGGGCCGGTTTATTCGCCATTTTTTCTCTGATGATGAGATGAGTACTGTAACCCTCATTCGTGAAGAAATCCGCCGTAGGGGCTGGAAGACAACGGCTGCATTCCATACTCGTAATCCCCCACACAGAAGTCATGAACATCTTCAGCGCGTCGCTTTAGAGCTCTGTGATGGCCTTATCATCTCGCCAGTTATGACCGGGCTCAAACCTGGCGACATCAGTTCTTCCCTGATTAAACAGGCCTATACCCTGTTTATTGACGCTTATTATCCCTCAGATCGAGTTCTCTTTGTGTATGTAGACACTTACGCGCGATTTGCCGGGCCACGGGAAGTTGTCTTTCAGGCCCTCATCAGAAAGAATTATGGCGCAACGCATTTTATTGTCGGCAGGGACATGTGCGGCGTTGGACAGTACTACGGAAAATATGAAGCACAGGACTTTTTCGACCTTTTCCCTGGTATCGGTATCATTCCACTCAAACTCAAGGAGCCCATGCATTGTGAGACCTGCTGTTTAATCGTTCCAGAAGATGGTTGTGCTCATGAAAAGGACAGCATCAGCGGCACGCTCATTCGTAAATTACTCTCAGATGGCGCCGCCATTCCTGAAGAGCTTATGAGGCGGGAAGTGAGCGAGTTTCTTGCCCAGCATGTAGGCGACCCTCCATGATTCCTGCCACAGTTTGGTTTACCGGTCTTTCCGGCTCTGGGAAGAGCACGATTGCGCAAGCTTTGGCAGATCTTCTCAAGGAAAGGGACGTTCGCTTTGTTGTTATTGACGGCAATGAGTTTAGAAAAGTTATATCTCCTGATCTTGCCTATTCTCTCGAGGATAGAGAGATGAATATGCAGCGCGTCGCGCAAGTTTGTAAAGTAATCAATGACCAGGGGTCATTTGTTATCGCTGCCGTTATGTCTCCAACAAAGTCCTCTCGCGATTTTGCGAGAAAATGCATCCCTCAGATTATTGAGGTTTACACAAAATGCTCTTTAGAAGTGCTTGAAAAAAGAGACGTCAGGAATCATTACAAGAACTTTAAGGAAGGAAAGATGAAGCATCTTGTTGGGAAAGACCTGCGATATGATGAACCAGATAGTTCTGACCTTATCCTTGAAACGGATAAACTTACTGTTGAAGAATGCGTTCGGAGGATCATGGAAAAGCTAGAACCGTATCTTTCTTCATTCTCTCTTTAGTCCCATATCTTTTTAAATTCTGACTCTCATTTTGCTCAATGGAACTATGGCAGCCACTATCTCTGAGATCCGGAAAAAAAGCCAGTATGGCAAGAATAGGGTGTGGAATGCCTACCGTTTCATCTCTGTTTACATCACAGCTATTTTTATCCGGTTGCCCATCACACCAAATCAAGTCACTGCGCTGTGGGTCTCTTTGGTTGTCCTTGGTTCGTTCTTGATCTTTTTCTATCCGGCTTCCTACCAACTTAAAACTCTCGGAGCGTTCTTTATTTTTTTGATGCCGATCCTCGACTTTGTTGATGGAGAATTAGCGCGGTGGCGCGGTCAGATCTCTCTTACCTGGGGCGAGTACATGGACTGGATCGGCGGCTGGCTGTCTCATACACTACCCACGATCTCGCTTTTCCTCGCAGAGTTCTACATCAGAAATAGAAATGTCAGCGTTCTCTACGTTGGCTTAGCCTGTCTGATGGGCTATGTTATGTTTGAATTTCTTCGACTTGAAAACATCAAGATTTTTGGGCCGGGAAAGGGGGAAAAAACCTCTAAAATTTATGCACCAACACTCAACCGCATCTATCTTTTTTTTAGGAGGACATTCCTTATTGAGTATTACCACACGCTTTTTTTCTTAGCGGTTCTCTTTGACTTGGGTTTTCTCTTCTTGATATATTACGCCATCGGATTTAACCTCATGTGGATTGGCAGGGCTTATTATGATTACAAGACCATTGCTCGACGGAGGATTGCCCTCTATGGCAAAGAGTTCGATTAGGGCAGAGGTAGAAACCTATTACCAAGAAAAAAAACGGGCACACTGCTACTTTTCAGAGAGGTATGTTCGTCCTATAGGTCGCTTTATCAACGAACGTCAAGTGGCTTTCATCAATGACCTCATCATTCAACGTCATGTTGAGACCGTGGTTGATTTAGGCACTGGACCGGCCCGCATCGCTAAATTCTTGCGCGGATTTAAGAAGGGCATTGCCATTGACCAAAGTGGAGCTATGCTCAAGATCGCTCGTCGTGAACTTTCTTCACGTCATGTTGCTGATCGCTGGCGCCTTGTCCGAGGTAATATCTTTCGCCTGCCTTCGTCCCTCAGAGCCGATCTTATCACTTGTTTTAAAGTGATCCGGCACTATCCACTTAAGGATCGTAAGAAAATTTACGCGCAATTGCGCGCCATCATGAGCACCAAAACATTGTTTGTCATGGATGTTCCAAATGTTGCCATCTACAAAACCCAGACCGTACCTGTCTATGACGCATTTTGGACAAGAAAAGAGATTATTCATGAACTTGAAGATGCAGGCTTTCGTGTTCATGTCCTAAAACCCCTCGTCCGCCATTTTTATCTGCAGAATATGGTCTCCAAACTTTCCAAATTTGGGCTTTATACACTTCCTTATTGGGCCATTTGCTTTTTAGAGATGATGCCAGGGAGAAAACCATATGAGTGGATTGTTTGCGTTTCTCGTCGTACTTAATCTACTCTTGAATAAATCTTCCTACAAACTTGCTTAGGATTTGCCGCCGCAACCCCATTTTTGCCTCTATCGCTTTTAATGCGTCTACATCGTCTCTGGTGAAAAATCTTAACACCAGAACAGTACTTCCATACATGACGATGAATACTGGTGCTAGCACGAGCAGCTCAGTAGTTCCATTCATTGTTGCGCCAGATTTCACCAGGTACGTGAGCACTCCGATTATCCCAACAGCCACCAGCGGTTTTGTGTACTTCCATGAAAATGGTTGAACTTTCAGATAATGATAGAGTAAGTACAATCCAGCCAAGTTATACACCACCAATGAAACTGCGGTTCCTATTGCTGCTCCGATCATTCCCCACTTTGGGATCAGAACCAGATTGAGGATGACATTAAGGATCGCGCCACCGGTTCTCACCATCATCTTTGTTTTTGTTTTGCTGAGCACATTCAGTATGTCTGTTGACATTGAGGTTACTGCCAGAATGAATGAGCCCGTGCTCAATATCATCAGTGGAATCACGGCTGCGATGTATTCTCCTCCGAACAACAGGCCAATAATCTCTTTTGGGAAAATCAAGAGAATCCCGTAGACTGGTAGCGTCAGGAAAAACACCCACCGTGTGACCATACTGTATACTGAGCGCATTGTTTCTTCTTCTCGCGTTGCAAGGAGTCGTGACATTGTTGGAATGAACAGACTTGAGAAGCACATCATGAAGATCGTTAAGACCTCAGCTGTCGGTGCCGCGGCGTTATAGATTCCAACTTCTATCTCTGATTTCCATATCCCCAACATGATTGTGTCTGTCCACTTCATCACGTTGAACACCACCGCCGTGATGAGAAGGGGCCACGAGAATCTTAGAACTTCAAAGAAAATGCCTTTATCCTTACTTTTTAGGATGCTCCCAAGTTTCATTCCTCTTTTGCTTAGCACCCTGTAACTCAGCACCATACTTATTGTGAGCGAGACAAGAATTGCTATTGTTGCCCCCAGTAGTTTTATCCCAGCAATGAACAACATTCCTGTGATGGCAATCTTTGATACTGGTTCGATAATGTTTTTGATGTACACCTGGTATTTTATGATTCCCAATGCCCGCATCAGCGATGTACCAATCTCTGTGAACACCTGTGCAATTGTGGCTATGCCAAACAGGACAATAACTGCTGTTAACTGCTCATTGTGAAACACCCCCACAGCCAATGTTCTTGCCGAGAGTATCATCAACACTGAGACAGCGAGTGAGACGGGGAGCGCCAAGCGAAGCACTGTTGATATTACGGCGTTCACTTTTTGTTTGTTTTTTATGTAGTATGACACATAGCGTTCAGCACCCTGGTTGAGCCCGAATAGCGCGATGAATCCAAGGAAACCAAAGATCGATAATCCGATGTTGAGTGTGCCATACTCTGCAATGCCGAGACCACGCGCAGTCATCGCCCGATATCCATAGTTCAGCAGTTTTCCTACTATTACTCCCAGAAAAACGATGCCCGCACCTTCAACAAGCGTAGCCATCGAATCTTTTTTCGTTTTTTCTCTTGGCATGCGGCTTTTGTTTGCGGATAGGTTTATAAAGTTCTTGGCAGTTTTTGCTGTGATTGCGCATGAAAGTCCTTATCGCTACGACCTCTTTTCCGGCACACCGAGAAGATGTTCAAAGCCCCTTTATTTTGAAGTTTGCCCAGTCACTCCACCATTATGAACGTTTGCATGTTGACGTCCTTTGCCCACTTCCATCAACTTCCGCGCTCAAAGAGGAGGTTCTTGAGGGCATATTTGTCCATCGTTTTCAGTACTTTTATCCCCGCCAGCGGCAGATTCTTTCCTCTGGCGGTGGGATACCTTCCATGCTCAAGAAATCCTTTTTAGCCAACCTTCAATTCCTTTTGTTTGTCCTCGCGTTTTTGTTTCGTGCCCATTCTTATGTCCGCCGATCTGATGTTGTCCACGCTCAGTGGTCGTTGTCTGCTTTCGCTGTTCTACCTTGGACCATTCTTTATCGCAGACCCCTCATTGTGTCTCTGCGTGGCGCAGATGTTGACCTTGCACTGAAACACCCCCTCACAAAACTTGGCTTGATGATGGTTCTGAAATTTTCTACTTATCTCACACCAAACAATAAAGGTCATTACGATCTCCTTTGTTCGTTGGGTTATTCCCACAAAGTGGAGGTTGTTCCTAATGGAGTTGACACTGCACTCTATCGCCAGCGCCCAAAAAAAACTTTGCGAAAAAAGTTGGGCATCCCCCAGCAAAGCATTGTTGCCATTTTTGTTGGCTGGCTTATTCCTCGTAAAGGCGTTGAGTATCTTCTTCGTGCCTTCTCTGAGCTTTACCCTCGTTATTCTGGCTTACGTGTTTATGTAGTTGGCAGCGGTTATCTCGACTCTTCTTTGAAACGCCTTGCCCAACAATTAGGGGTTGCTGATCGCGTTACTTTTGTTGGAGCTGTTCCATCCGCATCTGTACCTCTGTGGGTCAGCGCAAGCGATATGCTGGTGCTGCCAAGCCTTTCAGAGGGCAGACCAAATGTTATCGGCGAGGCGATGGCTGCAGGCCTTCCTGTTCTTGCCAGCCGAATTCCAGGCAATACGGATCTTATTCAGGAGGGCGTCTCTGGACTCTTTTTTGCCCCAAAGAATTCACACGATCTTGCGCGCGCTCTTAAAACTCTTGCTCGCCAACCAGCCCTTAGACGGCGTATGGGCAAACAAGCCCGTTCATTTATCCTTTCAGAGCGCCTTTCTTGGAAAGACTGCGCCCGCCATTTCCATTCAATCTACCGGCGGTTCATACGATGAGCACTTTAACTTTTTCTTCAGTACAAAAGAATCCTGCGGTTCTCCTTGATCTCTCCCGAGGGCTTGTGGATTACCTCATGGCTACTACTTCTGATCAGTCTGTACTTGGCGAGCACCTTGATTTGACTACAGGCAGGAACTTTGGAAAAGCCATGATCAATGACTTTGGCGATTCACTCCCTTTTGTTTACTGGCTTGGGGATCTTTCATCGCAACCCTCGTATCGACGATGGGCCATGACCAAAGCAGATTATATTATTCAGCATTTTCAAGCGCCGCACGGCCTCTTTTTCACTTCCACTGACTCCCGAGCGCGCCACCATTCCCCACTTGTTTCTGTTTTTGACGCTGATGACTTGTCTGATACTATTCTGGGAGTTAACCTTCTCTATCAACTGAGCGGCAACACAACATATCTTCAATCGAGCATTCGCTTCTTTGAAGGATTTCAACGCTACCTTGTTTCCTCCCAAGGTTACGTTTTCTTCAAAGTTGTTGCCCCTTTTGGTTTACCTTTGCCCTTCAGCACAGGGAAATTTGCCGGCCTCTACATTGAGGAGCTGCTTCAACTTTATTTTTTCTCTAAAGACCAGCGTTATCTTGCACTTGCGCAGCGGCTTGCGATGCCCTGGCTCAGCCTCCCGTTTTTTCAAAAGCATGGACTCTTTCCCTTTGTTTGTACTTCAAAACTGCTGCAACCCCTTCTTGAACCGGTTTTTGCTACTCGCACCGGTTTCCGGTTTAATACCGCCATGATGACGAAAAGCAACACAAATCTTGTTAGCGCCCTGATACGTCTTTCTTCTGTTGCTCCCGATCCACGCATCTCAACCGCCCTCAATCACTGGAAGACGGCCGTCGGCGAAAAACTGTTGACGCCACAGCATACACTCGCCGCGATCTGGGATCCGCATAAAACTTATGATGTTCACTATTGCGGCTCGGACCATGCAGTCATTGATTGCCTTGTTGAGATGTTTGTTCATGAAGAAGATCAGTCGGCTCTCGCACTTGCTGAAAAGATTGCGCAGGGATGGATTGCGACGATCTCGGAAAAAGGTTTGATTTCAGAAGTCATATCTGATTATGACACCAGCTCGCTTCATCGGCGAATGCTTAATCCTGCCATGGGAAAACGCGGCGTTTCTCGTTTGGATACACACACCGATCTTGGTGTTGTTTTGTTGAAGCTGTATGAGATTACCCACCATGAGAAATACCTCAAAGCCGCTTTTACCCTTCTACGAGGAATCCTCAACGTACATCGCTTGGATCGTGGATATGCGGAATATGTGCACATCGCTACCGGGGAGCCGATCTCCCCTGTCGTTGAAACGAAAATGCTTTTTCTTCTGACGAAATTCTTCAATCTTTTCTTTACCGTGCTGCACGGCGAACATATCTTTAAAAATAGGCTGCTTCAGGATATCACGAGGGATCGCTAATGAACATTCAGGACGCTCTTTTTCATTTACGGACCATTAGGAAGTTCAAAGAAAAGAAAGTGCCTCAAGACATTATGAACAAGATCTTTGAGGCTGGACTTCAGGCGCCCTCTTCTTGCAATCAACAGATGTTTCATTTCATTGTCATTGATGACCCCTCTGTCAAAAAACGGCTGGAAATAGAAGCAACGTTTCGGCATATTGTTCGCATTCCCAACCCGATTTTTGTTATTTGCGACAACCGCTTCAACAAAGAGAATATGGCACACTTACAGGGTGTGTCTGCCACAATTCAGAACATGCTTTTATACGCTTATTCTCTGGGTATTGGCGGGTGGTGGATTAATGGCTATGGCGATCGAGAGAGCGTCCGCGCTATCCTCAACATTCCCCCTCATTACCATATTGTTGCATGCGTTGGTTTTGGTTATCCTGATGAAAAACCGGTTTCTCCGACTAAACGTTCTCTTGAGGAAACCGTATTTTTTAATCGTTACGCTGGTGCAGATTACACGGGGGGCTGTAATCCTGATGAGTGGGACTATCGTGATATTGTTCGCCTTTCTGAACGCGCAATCACCGCAAAATCGCCAGAGATTGGTTACTTTCCGCTTTTTCCAATAGAGTTTGAAAATGAAATTGCGTATATGACGACGGTTCTTAAGAAACGCGTTCTTTATCTGTTTGATGTTGCGGGGCTCTTCATTTTTGAACTTGCTAAGCGTTGTCCGGAATCGCACTTCACCTCTGTTGTTACCTCTGAGAAACTTGTGATCTGGTTCAAAGAACGTGCTGCATCCTTGGGCGTTACGAATGTTACCTTTCTTTGTAAAGAACTTTCTGCGTTTCCTTCTGAATCTTATGACACTGTTTTGCTTATTGACCTCCTCAATCGTATTCCTGAACCCCAACGTTACGCTTTCCTCGACGAAAGTAAACGGCTTATGACAAAAGAGGGAAACGCAATTCTGTATGTCATCAATCGACGTTCTATCTATGGATTTTTGTTACGAAAAGGCAAAGGTAGACGTTTTGGACCGGAGATCTCACTTCCCCTTCATTCTGTCAAACGCATGATCCGTGATGAGGGGCTTACTGTAGTTGACCAGGTTGGTTTTTCTCTCATACCCACGCTGGTGAATATAAAAAGAAAGAAAATTCCTCTTGAATTTGAAAAATATGCAGTTTTGATTAAACTTCTCCTTAAGTTCCGCATGCTCGAAAATGTTGTTACGCGTTTTTGGTGCGGTTTCTGCCGCGTGAACCTCTTTGTTGTCCAGAAAAAAAATTAATTTGCCTTTTTTGGCGATTTGTAATCCTTTGGGTCTATGATAATTCTCTTGCCTGACTCTTGGTCATAGACATTGATGCATTTTATTGGACAGGCCTCTGCTACAATGTGGTTCCCTTGTATCTCTTCTATCTCAAGCGTTTCTTTGAGTACTCTGCCCTCTTTGTTTTTCTCGATTTTTGCCCCCTTAAGATCAGCTCTCCCATCTTTTTCGTCAATGCTCCAGAATTGGGGGTTTAATTTTGCGCACGCCTTACATTGGATGCATGCCGGCCTTAAATATTCGATGCGATATGCCTTTTTTCTGTGCATATCCCTACGACGCCTCTTACTTTTTTAAGTCTTCTGGTTTTTTCGGCTTTGCCTGATCAGTCTTTGAAAAGTCTTACTTTTCGGGCAGTTTCCTTACTATTCGGGCAAAGGCTACTTAGCAGGCAAAGCCGGTTTTTTCCACACAACCTTTATATAGTTTTATTCCTCTTCTTTTTGTCGTGAGAATCATTCTTTGTTACCCCCGGGATATTGCTGAAAATTACGAAGCCAAACGGCCGGTTTTAGGACTCGGGTATATTGCCACAGCCCTCCATAACAGCAACCACCTCGTTAAGGTTCTTGATATGCGATTAAGCTCCCACACCGATGAGTACTTCCGCCACGTCGTTAAAGAATTCAAACCAGATTTTGTTGGTTTTTCTCTTGTTGCCCTCTCTTTAGACCACGCTTACCGCCTCTCTAAGATTGTTCGAGAAGAATCAAAAGCAAAAATTATTGCTGCGGGGCCAGAAGTTACCCTCCTTCCTCAAAAATTCCTTAATCGCCCCGATGTCGACTTCGTTGTTGTTGGCGAAGGAGAATATACCTTTCCCTTATTCCTGCAGGCCTACCAAAAAGGAGTTGACTATTCTGAAATTCCTGGACTTGGTTTTAAGGGGACTGGATTCACAAAGGTCAACCCTCCGCAAGTGATTGCCGATCTGGATGCCCTTCCTTTTCCTAATTGGGATCTCTTTCCTTTAGAGGAGTACCGGAGCGAGATTAGCAAGATTAAGTTTCCCATCATGACGTCTCGCGGTTGCCCCTACACGTGTAAATTTTGTGACTCTGTTAAAGTTAATGCGGGATACCGGGTTCGTACACCACGAAATGTCGTTGATGAAATAGAAGCAGTCTACAATAAGTACCACAATCGCAATTTCCAAATCCTTGACGACAACTTTGCCATTTACAAACAACGGGCCATTGATATCTGCGATGAACTTATTGCTCGTGGCCTCCATAAAAAAATTACGTGGGTTATCGGTCAGGGCTTTAGCCCCAGCAAGGGAAGTTACGAGCTCTTCAAGAAGATGAAGGAAGCGGGTTGCCTCGTTGTTTACTTTGGTGTTGAAAGCGCAGATGATGAAGTGTTACGCGCGATTCGGAAACCCCACACCGTCGCTCAAGTTCGTATGGCGGTTAAAGCTGCCCATGATGCCGGCCTGCTTGTCAAAGCCCCGTTTATTTCCGGGCTTCCCAAATCCACCTACGAAAAAGAAAAGAGGTACATTACCTTCTTCAAAGAAGTTGGCATTGATATGCCAAAAATGTGCCAGCTTGTTCCTTTCCCTGGAACGGACATGTATGACTGGGTTAAACAGAATGCGCGGCCACTTATGAACATGGATGATATGCATGAAAAAGCGTCACAAACTCGCGGTAGTCTCGATACAGACTTGTTTGTTCCTGCCTTTGAAACGGATGATTTCCCCCTCGCAGAACGTAAAAAAATCCTCGATGAGTTTCAAACGGAATCAGAACGATGGGTCCTTCAACGAACATTTGGCCAGGTTCTCGGTACATTCATGTTCTATGCATCTCGCTGGAAACCGGTCAGAAAACTTGGCGTCAAGTTTCTTGATATCTATTATGATCAGTTTTAAATGCTTCCTTCTAGACACGCGCCCCCTTTAGAAAGATTTAAAAGGATTTTTTGGTTTTTCTTTTTTATGAAAATTTTAGGAGTTCACTATTCGCACGATTCCGGAGCAGCCATCATTGAAGACGGTAAAATCTTGGCTGCGGTTAATGAGGAACGCCTTACGCGTAAAAAACTTTACTGGGGTTTTCCTGAGCTTAGCCTTAGGGAAGTTTTTCGATTGGCGCACTGTAAGCCTGGAGACATTGAGCACGTTGCTTTTGCGAATATCACGCCGGGAATCGGGCCACAACGAGAAGTTTTTAATCAACCCAATCTTCGCAAAAAAATTAACGACGCTCTTTGCCGCTATGCTCCAGGCCTTGTTGGAACACACGCCTATGTACATCTTTTTCGCAGCATCTATTCCTGCTTCAGAAAGGGAACGAGCATTCTTGCCTATCTTCGTGAGTTGGGCGTCACCGCACCAGTCCAGTATGTTGATCACCACGCAGCGCATGCGGCCTCTGCTTATTACACTTCTCGCTTTGATGATGATACTCTTGTTGTCACCACCGATGGTCTTGGCGATGGCTATTGCGCGAGTGTTAGCACTGTTGCTGATGCCTCTTTGACCCGCGTTGCTACAACCCCGTTTATCCATTCTCCTGCTTCTATTTATGCGTATGTTACGTTTAATCTCGGGTTTAAACCTGCACGCCACGAGGGCAAAATTACCGGACTTGCGGCCTACGGTGATCCGCAAAAGACACACGATATCTTCAAGAGCATCATGACTGTTCGCGACATGGAGTACCGAACGAAGGGTCTCACTTGGGGAAGGCCAGCAGCCCGCCGGCTCCATGCTCTCATGCAAAACAAAAAGTGGGATGATATTGCAGCAGGGGTTCAAGTACGGTCTGAAGAAGTTGCTGTTGAACTCGTTAAAAATGCCCTCGCCCATAAGAAAGCAAGCAATATCGCTCTCGCGGGCGGCTTTTTCGCCAATGTACGCATCAACCAACGCATCTCTGAAATTCCAGGCGTGAAAAACGTGTATATCCATCCTCACATGGGTGATGGTGGCTTGGCCGTTGGCTCGGCGCTTCATCTCTGGGCGCAGCTTATGAAGGCTCAGGGAAGCATTCCTCGTCCGGTTGAAATCAATCATGTTTATTTTGGCCCAGAATATTCTAATGCTTCTATCAAACAGAGTCTTGATACTTTCGGTCTTTCTTACACCAAGCCAGCACGCTTTGAACAACGTGTCGCCGAACTTGTTGCTGAGAAAAAAGTTGTCGGGCTCTTCCAGGGACGCATGGAGTACGGTCCTCGTGCTCTTGGCAACCGCACAATTCTCGCAGATCCAACCGATCGCAGCATCAACGACTGGCTTAATAAACGCATGAGGCGAACAGAATTTATGCCCTTTGCTCCCTGTGTTCTTCGCGAAGATGCCCCCCTGCTTTACAAAAACTTTGGCCGCGGAGAAATCGCTGCACAGTTCATGACCATTACTTTTGACGTCGTGCCCGAGGTCGCCAAAAAAGCCCCAGCAGTTGTTCATGTTGATTCTAGCGCACGGCCACAAACCGTAACAAAAGAACAGAACTCCCGCTACTATCATATTCTTTCTGCGTACAAAGACAAGACCGGACTTCCCCTCTGCATCAACACGAGCTTCAATATGCACGAGGAGCCTATTGTTTGTTCCCCAGAAGATGCTATTCGCTCCTATCAACAGGGATGCGTTGATGTCTTGGCTATTGGCGATTATCTTGTTGGGCTCTGATTTCTTCTGCCTTCTTTTCAGTGAGCACTATTGACAGTATTGCAGCCAGTCCGTAGTTTACCGCTATTACAAGAATAAATACGCTTGCTACCACTGAACTGGCAACCCCCATCAGACTGAATAAGTAGACGGCGGTTGTTTCTCTGATCCCTAACCCGTTGATAGAAATAGGAATAAGCGAGAGCAACGTTACGATTGCGCTTATCGCAAGAATGCTGATGATGCTGACAGAAGTATCAAATCCCAAAAAGAGAACGAAGATAAAGCACGCATTTAATACTAACTTGAGGAGAGACACAAAAAAGTTGATCACAAGAATGTGGTAGGACTCTATGTACTTCTTTAGCGCCTTCGAGAAGCCTTTGAACATGAAAGCATATTTTTTTAGTATGTATTTTTTTATGAGCTCTCTCGTTGCCCTTGCGTATACAACCACACATCCTGCAACAAAAACAAGAAATGAGGCTAGCAGCACCATTGTTACTTGGTTCCCTCCAAACAACATCAAAAAACCAACATACGCAACAAGGAGGACCGCAACTAACGTGATTGCCCTGTCTATCAACGGAATGATCATTGATTCGCCCCACTGCAACCCCTCCTTTTTAAAAAAATAGGCTAACAACAGCTGTCCTATTCTCCCGGGAGTGATTAATCCAGAGACCCAGCTTAGCGTATAGTACCTGAATATTTTCTTGAAGGGCGTCTTTAGCTTGATAGGAAGCAGCATGATTTGAACATTTATTACGCCACCGATATGGCCAAGAAACCAGAGTACTACTGCGGGCAGGAAGTAGATTGCTCTAAACTGCAGCACTGTTTCTTTTATTGTTGAGAAACCTAGCTTGTTCATTAGAAGAAGAAGTAATCCGACTCCGATCAATAGTCGTATTGCCGTTATTATTTTTTTTCCCATGAGTCTCGTTGAAAAACTTCTTCTTTAGGCTGTAGTACTTACTTTCCTCTCCACATGTCTG
>CAZDTM010000002.1:31235-33530 GCA_964508385.1 Candidatus Woesearchaeota archaeon
CTGCAAGGAAACCAAAGAGCATGATTTGAATACCGCTCATGATCAGAACCGCAGACAAAATTGTCCTTGGAATTCCTCCAGCGTGGCCGGTTGCTAGCACTTCAAAAAGAACGTAAAGGCCCAGCAGGGCGCCAAGCATGAAAAATGCCCCCCCGATTCTCCCAAAGAATTTAAGCGGCTCATAGTCCCGGTAGATCCGTAGGATATTGACCCACGCTCTCCAAGCGTACTGAAATGAGGACTTGAATAACTTGCTTTTCCTTGTTTTTCTTGACTCTATAGGGATCTCTTTTATTGAAAACCCCTGCTTTGTTGCCCTGATAATCTGCTCTTGGGTGTAGGTGAAGGTATTGATCAGTTTTATTTTCTCTGCGACTTCTCGCGTAAATGCGCGAAATCCTGTTGTTGTGTCCGTGAGCTTTGTTTTTGTCAGCCTGGAGAGCACCTTTGCAAATGCCCTGTTCCCTATTCTTTTCATGAGGGGAATACCTTCCGGCTTGCCAGTGAATCTGCTTCCCAGAACAAGGTCATATCCCTTTTCTATTTCCTTGATTAGCTGTGGGATGAATCGTGCCGGGTATTGACCATCTGCATCGGTGTGAACAATAATGTCTGCCTGTACTTTGATGCACTCTTCAAGCTCCCTCTTGAATGTTTCTGCAAGCCCAAGATTCCTTTTGTTAGAAACAACAAGAGCGCCAGCCTTTTTTGCAATCTCTTTTGTTCTGTCTGTGGAGCCGTCATCAAGCACGAGGAGCACGTAGGCATAACCGGCCTTTTTCATTTCTTCTGCTATCTCTTGAAGCACCCCTGGAAGAGTAGACTCTTCATTGTACGCGGGGATTGTGATGATAATTTTCATGTTCTTAACTTCCCTTTGCACGGTATAAATAGATTTCTCCTTGCTTTTTTATTAGGGGCAGCTCCATCTGCTGTTTTGAAATAATGTAGTCTGCTGCCTCTTCTTCTACGTCTCCTATTATGAGCGGACCACGAATCCAGAAGCCAATAATGGTCGTTTCTTTGTTTGGGTTGCAAAGACTTCCCTGGTCTTCTTTGGAGATCTTTCCACTGCACGCTTGCTCATCTATGACGAAGGTTCCGTCCCGAACATTTTTGTTAATCCAGACCCCCAATTGATTTTGGTCTTTTTCATACCATCCTTCTTTCGCATTGTAGTAGGTGAGACCATAATTCATGATGTTCAGGATGATGAAAAAACCGGCCGTGAGCGCGACTATCTTCTCTAGAGTTATGTTTTTTCTCTTTTGGAGTATGAATACTGCCAGCGGGAGAAGGGCGAAAAAAAAGGCAAAAATCACTAAGCTTGTCCATGAAAAAATCTGCGTTGCACTTGTCTTTGCAAAGAGGAGGAATTCTAAGATGTATTTTGCCACCCCTATCCATACCACGGAGAGGCCATTGACTGGAAAAAGCGGGAAAAAGATCAACTGCGTGGCGAGCACCAAGAGCACTGATGTGAAGAGCACCTCTTTTTTGTATGTTTGCACTTTTCTTTTTTGTGCGAGGAAGAGCATTCCGCAGAGTATGATCAGAGGGATCACTGCTTCAGCATACCTTCCTATGAGCCTCCCTGTCGCCCACGAGAAGAGGGAGGGGTATGTTGTTTTGATGGTGGCGTTGTGGTTTGCTGCAATCAAGATGGTGACGATTGTTGTTATCACTGAGAGCACAACAAATTTCTTGCCGCTTTCATTTTTCTTTTCCCTTAGTTGTTTGAGAGAGAGTACAAAAAGAATTACTCCAGAGGCCAATGCAAGAAATGCAGTGTAATAGACCGCCCAGGTTATGAAAGGCAACACAAAATTTGGAGAAGCAATGTTGAAGACTTCCCTTCCATATCCTCCAGCTACGACACTTATTGTGTTTGTGCTCTCCTGAAGAGCCATTTTTTTGATGATCCATGGAGTAATGACAAAGAGGAATGAAAGAGCCATGATTACTTTTTTTGGAATCTGCACGAATCTTTTTTGCCAGAGAGCGTAGAAGAAGTAGATGCCCACGACTGGAATAAAAAGAAGACCGATGACTTTTGTGAGATAGAGAAGGGCAATGCTGATTCCTGCTCCGATATCCCACCAATAGCTGCTCTCTTTGAAAGATTTAAAGATGAAATAGAAGGAGGTGAGAAAGAGGGGATAGAACAGATTTTCCGCCATAATGTAGGGGGCGAATGAGAAACTTGCCGGGAGAAGGCCTATCAAGAGAGAGGCGTAGAACGCTCTCTTGTCATTGAGAAATTCTTTAGCAAGAAGAAAAACCGGGAGGACGATC
>CAZDTM010000002.1:33540-34304 GCA_964508385.1 Candidatus Woesearchaeota archaeon
GATCAAAGAAGATGCAATTGCGTTTATGCATTTGATGATGAAGTACACGATGCTCATGTCTTTGAACAGATAAGATACTGAGAGCACCAGAGGGTATAAGGGGGGGTATGTTTTTTGTGCAACACCCTGCGATTCGAATGAACCACTATCGTGTATATTCTGCGCATTTTCTGCGTAAATGTACTCATCACTAAAGATGCTAATTGTTGGTATGAATGAGGAAAGTACAATCTTTATGATGGTTAGCAGCACGATGAGAAGTACTATCTTTTTGGTATACTCTTTCATTGCCGGTGCCTCCTCATCCATCGAATCCAGGAGATTGCTCTTGCATCCAACCTTTCCGCGCGGATAAGGTCTGTAAAGTCTAGAGTGAGGTGTAGAACCATCCCGAGGAAAGTGATGACCATCATGTAAAAGAAAAAGGAACTGTTGCCAGCATAAAAGAGAACTGCAGCCAGGATCATGAAGGCCCAGAATTCTACGGTGTGAAAAATGTGGAGGAGGTCACGTTCATAGTCCTTTCTCTGTCTATGCTCAATGTAATAGTTATAAGACCGCCTGATCGAGAAGGACTTTGTTGCATACACTGACCACAAGAAGTGGTCGGCATCGATAAAGAAGCCGCCAACGATCGCCCAGAGAGCATACGCACCAATGAATGGCCAGAGGACTATAGTAAGGAGTGCCGAGGTTAGGAAATGAACAGAGAGGTCCATGGGCTGTTTATGGAAACCCTTTTTAAGAGCTTTTCCGTTCCTTTT
>CAZDTM010000003.1:0-17663 GCA_964508385.1 Candidatus Woesearchaeota archaeon
ATTAAGATTAACCCGCTGAACATAAATCCTAGGCCAACCGCCTCAACACCAGTCAAGACATACATACCCGCGATTAAGGCAAGAATGCCTACGGCTGTAGCGATGTAGAACGCGATCAATGCGTGCTCTTTTGCCGCTTCTTCATATTGTTTGTTACAGAAGGAACAATCAGCGGAGACAAAGAGATTTTCTTCATCGTAGGTGTAATTTACTAAGATTCCACCTTGCGAGCTACATTCATTGATAGAGCGGTCTATACTTCGTTGGGATTCCTCTGCGTTTGTTGCTGCTCCCCCTGCTGGAATGGGTGCGGTCTTGTAGCGCGGCCCGAATTCCTGGCCACAGAATCGATCATACTCCGGTGCAGGATGGATGGCTTCGGTCAGGTAAATGATGAAGAATACGAACAAGAGTGCGATGCCGACCATAAGGGCGTAGGACTTAATGGAACGCATTGCTGACATCTGTTTAAAAACGAATAATGGTTTATATGGCTTCTGGTTGACCCACCGACTTTTCTTTGCCGGCGATTGACTCTTTTTCGGGTTTTTATACGAAGGATATAATTTAGCCTAGTGTCCTGCTTCTCTATGCTTTTAGAGTATTCCTTCCATTGGAGAAAAAAGAGGAGGAAACGTTCTGAAATCACTGACGACTTGTTGGAGTATTGCATACAGAGATCGCAAAAAATAAGAGATCGAGACTGGGCAGAGGTATGGAATGCTCTTGTTCGCATACCTCCTTCCGGGCGATTATTAAAGGTTGTTTACAAGGCAAGGGGCAAAACTATAAAAATACTGACTGCGTATTGGTTGGATTGACGATGGAACAATGGTATGACAAGGAGGAGGACATTTTCAACATTGAACTAGAAGATAAACCATACTGGAAAAGTGTTGAGCTTGGTGGGGGTGTCGTTCTTGACATTTCTCGTGACGGCTCTGTTCTTTCCATTGAAATCTTGCATGCAAGCACCATTTTTTCTGGTGATCTGAAAAAGGTCATTCAGACTGCTGTTTCTGCTTGATTTACTATTTTTTTATTTTGAAACATGCTGGATGGAAAGCAGCGTTCTTGCAAAAAAGATTACTTGGGCGCCGCCTTTTTGTTGGCGTGAATTTTTCATCGACTTCAACGGTGCGAATAACAGTGTATCTCATTTCCGGCATGCTTTGCAGCTACCAACGAAAGACGTTGCTGTAAAATGTTTCTGCCCGTTTTCTGTCTGCTACAGGAATCTCAAAATGAACAACCTTATCCATCGTTACCTCCTCGAACCAAGCCATGCCGCGAGCTTGCCTTCTTGTTCTTTTTTAAACGCGATGTTGATGTGTATACTTTCCAACGCTTGCTGTATCGCGCGCCGCGCATTTGACACAGGATGTTTTTTGAAAAACGCTTCAACCTCTTTATGCTTTTCTGTCGTGTTAAATGGAGAAGCAACAGCCTCGATGATCCTCGCCATAGCATGACCACCAGAACCGTAACGGCCAATCAGCTCCTCCCAGTTTTTTTTCACGAACGCCCATGTTGCGTCACGCGCTGAGGGGTTTGCAGCACTTTTCCCCAAGCCGATAAACGCATCTTGCGAGCGGACATCTTGGGAAAGGATAAAACCAAGAGTTTTTTCTATCAGCTCTGGCTGCTTGCACCAGCAGAGCGCCGCCAATGCGCGCATCTTCTCTTCCTGCAAGGGAGCGGTCTTGTAGAGGTTGACCAGTTCATTCCATGTGGTTTCGTTGCCTTGCAACGCGGCCAAGGAATAGACTGTTGAGCGGAGATTTGGAGGAAGATCCTGCCGCTGAGCGAAACGCCGCTGCGCTTCTTTCATGGTTGCTTCGTCTCCGCTCATCCCCATCATCACCAGAACGACCTGGCGAAGGAAGATCTCTGTTTGTCTCTCGTTTGGTTTTTCTTTCCAGCCCATCTGACGTGCAATCGGTTCATACAGGGTTCTGCTGAACGTTTGCAATTGTGGCAGGAAAGAGGCGCCATGGAATTGGCTGTAGAGCTGGCGCAGGTTCCCAGTAATATCCCCCCAGAGCGTGTACTCCTTTTCTCCTTTGAAGGCTTCGAGCAGATCAAGGTAGGCAGCAATCGAAAGGTATCTGGCACGAGCGAGCGCGTAAGTGTCTGCTTCAAGACCAATGCGCTCCATCAAAGGAATGGTCTTTTGCTTTGCTTTTGCGCTGACGTGAGCGAACAACCCTGGTTCGTAGTTGATGCGGCAGAAACCGGCGAGTTCAACGTTGAAGCGAAGGTCTTTTGTAGTTTCAAGCGTCATCGTGCGCTGATCAAAGTACTCAAACGTCGTGGCCGAACCATCGTTCACTGCGAGAGGAATATGCCACAGCGTCTTATCTGCTTTCTTGCCGTGCAAAAAAAACCTTTCCTGCGCCAGTTCATAGCCTTCTTTTGTCTTCTTTATGGTGATGACTGGATAACCGGTTTGTTGCGTCCAGCTCTGCATCATCGCATGCACTGGTTTGTGCGCTGCTTTTCCAAGGGCGTCCCATAAATCAGCAGTCGTGGAATTTCCGTACGCGAGCTTGGTGAGGTAGTTTTTGAGTCCTTTTCTAAAGAGCTCATCGCCGAGGTAGTGCTCTAGCATACGGATGACACAGGCTCCTTTAGCGTAACTGACGTCGTCAAAGACTTCGTTGATCTCTCCTGGATTGATGACATCGACTTCAATGGGGTGGCTGTTTTCAAGGCTGTCTGAGGATAGAGCGTTGTCGATCTCATTTATGTAAAACTGCGTCCAGATGTCCCAGCCTGGGAAGAGGTGATCCGTGGCTTTCCATCCCATCCACGTGGCGAAACCTTCGTTGAGCCAGAGATCGTTCCACCAGCGCATCGTTACGAGGTTACCGAACCACTGGTGGGCAAGCTCGTGAGCGATAATGTACGCGGTGTTTTGCTTGTTTGCTGCTGGTGAGTTCTCTTCGTCGATCAGCAGGGCGGTTTCCCGATACGTGACAGCGCCCCAGTTTTCCATGGCTCCTGACTCAAAATCAGGGAGAGCGATCATGTCCAGCTTGGGAAGGGGGTAGGGAATGCCGAAGTAGCCATTGTAGAAGTCCAGGCAACGAACCCCGACGTCGAGAGCGAAGCTGCCTAATTGTTTCTTTCCTGGCGTCGTCCAGATGCTGACTGTGGTGCCTGCCTTGGTTTTTTTGCTGATGGATTCAAACTCGCCGATGATGAAGGCTAGGAGATAGGTGGACATCACTGGCGTTTTCTTAAAGGTGACTCTTTTTCTGTCGCCACGCACGGTTTCTCTCTCGACCGGCATGTTTGAGATGCCGACGAGGTTCTTAGGAATGTCAAAGGTGATCGAGAAGGTGGCTTTCTGCGATGGCTCATCAAAGCAGGGAAAGCATTTTCTGGCGTCTGTGGGCTCGAACTGGGTGGTCGCAAGAATTTTCTTTGTTCCGTCTGGGAGAGCATAGGTGCTTTGGTAGAAACCCCGGAGATCTTCGCCCAGCTTTCCTTGAAAAACCAGAGAGAGGCTTGCTGGACCCTTCTGAAGAGGCTTGGCGACGTGGAACGTGATGGTTTCTTTCTCCTTGTCTTGCGTCTGCTTCGTGATTTTTTCTTCGTTGACGGCAGCAGAGGAGATCGTGAGCGCGCGAGCGTGGAGAGTGATGGCGGTGGTTGGCTCAAGCACCTCCAGCTGGATGTCAACAGTGCCTGAGAACGTCTTCCTGTCAAGATCTGGAGCAAGCTCAAGATCGTAGTGGAGTGGCTTGACTGAAGAGGGAAGAAGGTATGGATTCTTTGTCGCCATCGTGCTCTCTGAAGAGATGGTTCGCTTTTAATTATTTCTGTGCTTCGCTTTTGCTTCTCCGTTGGAAGTTTTTTCCCGCTGAGAAGAAAAAGAGAAAACTTTAAAAGCAAAATGTGCTGTACAAATGCTCAAGATTTGCAAGATGGATCATCACATTGAATATGGTTTTGGTCCCCAACTCGTCCTTGATTTAAAGGGGTGCAACAAAAAGAAGTTGGGCGACGAGGTGTTTATTCGGAGTCTTCTAGATCGACTTCCAGCGATGATTGACATGACTAAAATTTCTGAGCCTTCTGTCATGTACTATCCTGGCAAAGAAGACAGCTTTGATCATGGCGGATGCAGCGGCTTTGTGCTGATTGCGGAAAGCCATATCGCAGTGCACACATTTGTTGACCAGGGACATGCGTTCTTTGATATCTTTTCGTGCAAGACATTTGATTGCCAAAAAGCAATTCAGATTCTTCGTGAAGAATTAGAAGCAGAAGATGCATCGTACCAGATCTTTGATCGCGGAAGAGAATTCCCGAAGATGGTGCCCATCGTGAAAGAGATTGTCAAGAAAGACAGACGACACGTGAAGAACCCGAAGCACTTCGGTGGCGCTTAACTTTTTTCTCTTGTTTCTTTTTTGATTATGACTTTGGCCTTTCGTAGTGTCGTCGTATCAGCACCTTATCGACCAATATGTAAATCACTCTATGCGTCCCTTCAATGTCTCCCTCACGATAAGGAACGGCCATGACTCGATCTGGCTCTTGCTCACACAGTGCTTTGAAGCCAAGATAAACACGTTCGTGGAACTCAAGCCCCTGGATCTCTAAGAAACTCAGGGGTTTGCCTTCCTGAATCAAACGCTCCCCTATCTTTCTCAGTCCCGTTGTTGGTGGCATATCAAAGAACAGAGTGAGATCTGGGCGTATGCCCTGCATTACTTTTTGATTTGCTTCTCTGATCATTTCGAGATCGAGACCCGCACCATACCCCTGATACGCTGTTGTTGAGTCATAACCACGACTTGAGAGAACAATCTTTCCTGCTCTTAAATTGGGAATGACTACCTCATGCACCCATTGTGCGCGAGAAGCTTCGAACAAGTGAAAGAGAGTTAATGCTTGTTTTGGAAGAGCTGGGTCTTTGATGATTTCTCCTATTTTGTCGCCTGCGAGAGTGCCGCCTGGTTCACCTGTAACGACAACTGGAAATTTTGTTTGCAACTGTCTTGCCAGTAGATTAATTTGGGTTGTCTTTCCTGCGCCGTCTCCTCCTTCGAAGGTGATGAATATGCCTGGATAGAGATGTGACGCGTTCATGGAAATCTCCGTTGACAGGAAAGACCGAGCGTTTTTACTTTTGCTTCGAATTCTTGGAATTCTGTTGCCTTCCTTAGTTTTTCTGAATCTGAACTTTGTTCTTTGGAGATCATTCCTTCTCTCACGCAGAGATCCTCCAACATCTCTTTGCTTCCACCAATGAGTGCTGTGAGGACTGCTTTTTCTTTTCTTCCGAAGGCTACCCTGTCAAGTTTAAAGTCTTCGAATGCTTCCCAGGCATAGGGCAGTAGGTTTTTGATAAACGCACCGATTGGCTTCGAGACTTCCCTGATTTCTGCCTGGGCGTGGTGATCCAAACGCAAACGGAGATAATGGAACCAGTTATGTGCTTCTCCTTTGAGAGCAACCCGAATATACGACCCCACCCCCCTAATCAGAGGCTCAAGCAATTCTCTTGCTTCTGGGCTTTCTTCAGCTATTCTTTCTAACGTCTTTCGTTGTTGTTCTGCTGTTGCTCTAAATGTTTCCAGAATCCTTTCCCTTGTTGCTTCGGGCAGGGGAAGGTGATCGGCACGCGCTTGCCTATTTTTTATGTCCTGTCCTTTTAATTCACTCGATGGCGGAATGAAGACGTCGTCTGTTTCTATAATGCCGTCAAAGAACCCCACCACACGATCCAATGTTCTATGCCTGCCGCCCTGACGATGCACCATCAAGGGCACATACTCCAAGATGGCAATTTCTGCTTGCTCGATCGGAGTGGTGTGATCGTTACGCACTAAGTGACGAATGAGACCCCTTGGGGGATTTACTGCTTTTGTTCCCTTTCCGTAGCTTGTTCGCGCTGCGTCAACAATCGCTTGGTCCGACCCCATGTAGTCTATGGGCATGACAAAACCGCGATCGAGAACTGGGGAGGGAACAAACAATGCCTGTTCCGCTGCTTCGACTGTCGGCCTTCTTGTTGGTTGCATGCCATAAGGTGCTGAATCTCTTGGCTTCTCCCTTAGGAGTTCTCTAATTTTTCTCCGATTCATAGACGGCAGCGTTGTTGTTTCCCTGCGGACGTTTCCTCTCAGAACAGCTTCGTAGCTCATCGGTGCGAACAACCGCACCATATCTTCAAGGAGGTCACATGCTTCGCGCACTTCACGCTGTGCGATCTCTTTTTGTAATGGTGCTTTCTTAAACAGACAGAAGAGATCTTCTAAACTCATTTTCCAAAAAAATTCAGTATAAACGGCTGCGGACATCGGCACTCGCGCCAGCTCACGGGCGAGGCCATCTCTGAGAAGTTCTTTGTACGCCTGCTGTGTTTGTCCAATGCTTGTTTGCCCGATGGCGGCAATTCTTCTTTTCCTGTCTTCTGGAAGAGGGAGTTTGACCAGCGCCCCGAGGATATTTTGCACGTCCTCTCGCAATTCTGAGTATCTCCCCGAGTATTCATTCACGCTTGCTTGACGGAGATACACGAAGAAAAGGGCAAGATTAATGGGTGCTTCAATCCTCCATTTCAGCTCAGCAAAATGAAACGGGTCGGTGTGATGCTGTTGTCTGAGATAGTGCAAGAAATCGACTGGATCTGGATAACCAATAGCTTCTACACCAAGACCCATGGTGGCGGCATAAATCACTGACTGGTCTGAGCCCATGTAGTCGACAAGAGTAAACCTGGTGTGTCCCTCAGTTGGAGAAGATGCGCGAGGCAAAGGTACAAAAAGATATTTTTCCGTATTCACAGACACCGGTCTTTTCGTGATATTTTCTCCATATGGCTGTGCAGTCTCTGGTTTTTCTGCCATAAGAACTCCTCTCTCGCATCCTAGCAGGCAGGATATATAATTACTCCTTTAGACTAAGCTCTAGTTTTTGAGTTGTGTTTACTGGTAGTTATCTTCTAACATTTACATCTCATCTGGTGCTTTCATTCCTAACAAGCCAAGACCGGTCGCTAACACTGTTTTTGTCGCTTCTACTGCTATCAGTCGGGCATTCCTGAGCGCTTCTGCTTCCTTCAGAATGGGGCAGTGCTCATAGAACACATTGAACAGTGCTGCTGTTTTCAGAAGATAGTGCGCAATGACGGATGGCTTGTATGATGCGGCTGCTTCTTTGACTGCCTGTGGAAAGAGCGCCAGGTGCTTGATGAGCGAGGTTTCTGGGTCGGCAGTAAGAAGGGAGAGTGACGATGCTGTTTTTCTTCTCTTTCTCGCCTTTCTGAGAAGCGCACAACAACGCGCATGTGTGTACTGAAGATAGGGTCCTGTTTCTCCCTCAAACGAGATAACCTTCTTCCAATCAAAGATGACGTCCCGTGTTCTGTCTGCCGAGAGATCTGCAAAGATCACGGCACCCAACCCTACTATTTTTGCAACTTCTTTCTTCTTTTTCAATGCTGGATTCTTTTCTTCAATGATCTTCGTTGCTAGTTCGATCGCTTTATCAAGTACTTCTTCAAGAAAAATAATGTTTCCCTTTCTGGTTGACATGCCCGTGAAATGACCGAAGTCTATGTGGACAAATGTGTCCTTCTCGTGTCCCATCAGTTCAAGAACGGTAAAGAGCTGCTTGAAATGGAGCTTTTGCGGAGCGCCAACGACATAGAGGATCTTTGCTGGTTTGTAGGTTTTCACACGATAGATCGCCGCCGCCAAATCTCGCGTGTGGTATGTTGAGGCACCGTCTGACTTTCTCAGAATCAGGGGAGGCATGTTCTGCTCATCAAGCTTGACGACGAAGGCGCCTTCGCTCATTTCTGCCTTTGCTTTCTTCTTCGCTTCTTTTACGACATCATCCAACATGGGGCTGTAGAAAGATTCGCCTGCATAGGACTCAAAGTCAACCTCCAAGAAGCCGTAGTACTTCTTGAATTCCTTGAGGCTCAACTCCCGGAATAACTTCCACAGTTCTGTTGCTTCTTTGTCCCCCTCTTCCAAACGCTTAAACCACGCCCTCGCTTCTTCTTCCAATTCTGGACGAAGCTCGGCTTCTTCATGGAATTTCACGTAAATGTTGAAGAGGTGCCGGATGGGATCTTTCCCCAGCTCTTCCGGCTTGCCATAGTATTTGTAAGCGCACATCAATTTTCCAAACTGCGTGCCCCAGTCTCCCAGATGATTGACGCGGACGATCTTATACCCAAGAAAAGAGAGGAGATGATAGAGAGAATTTCCAATGACTGTCGAGCGAAGATGGCCGATGCTGAATGGCTTTGCGATGTTCGGAGAGGAGAATTCCAGCACGATCGTTTTTCCCTTTCCCTCTGAAGAAGAGCCGTACTGCTGTTTTTTCTTTACAATGTTGGGGAGCACTGCAGAGGGAAGATGTGAACGCTTGATGAAAAAATTGAGGTAGGGGCCCTTGACTTCCGCTTTCTCGAGGAAAGGCGCTTTGATTTTTTGCGCGAGGCGCTGCGCTAGCGCTTGCGGGGCTTCTTTTTCTGCAATCTTGTAACAGGGGAGAGCATAATCTCCAAGCCTTTCCTCAGGAGGAACTTCTAGAAGGTTGGCAACGTCTTTTTTCAGCTCTTTTTTGAGAAGAGCAACAATCTCCTCTTTGAACAGCATCTTCCTCTAGGGTAGAAATTCTTTATATGCTTTTGGGAGAAAAGGTCTATGAATTATGGGGGCTTATCCTGCTTTTGGCAGGCCTTCCCAGTGCATGTCAAACATTTTTTCCATGGCTGATGCGAAGTAGGGCGTCGTCACCCAGACCCCCACATCGTAGGTTGGATGCACATCCTCATCATCGAGGGGCATGAACATCATGTCTTTTCCGTCAACGATGCAAAATCGCGCATTCAATTTGTCTGAATGTCTGACTTCTGCAAACTTTCCTACATCTTTGATAATGTGGGAGTTGTCTTTTGTGACTGGCGTTGCAATGCGGATCTTGACGCCCTTCTTCTTCAAGCGTTCAAGTTCTGGCTTCAATGCTTCTATTTTTCTCAGGAATCCTTTTGCTGTGGTGGTGATGACAACTGACTTCTGCGCTTTCTTCACCATTGACTCCATGTGCGAGAAAATATTGTGCCGTCCGCGCACTGCACCGGACAAATCTGAAGGTTCTACAAACTCTACTCCCTGCTTGTGAAGAACATTCAGCTCTTCGAGGAGGTCTGTGGATTTCACGTCATCGAGTTTTCTTGATCGGTCTTGAGCGTCCCTGACGAAGTTCTTCTTGACGCGATCGATGACTTCCTTTGGTTCGACGGCGATGTATTTGATCGGCTTGCCAAGCTTCATCATGACGAAGCCTTTCTTTTCCAAAGATTCAAGAATATCATAGGCGCGAGAGCGAGGAACATCGCCGATGTCTGACAATTCACCAGCAGTTGCCACGCCACGCGACAACAGCGCAGTCCAGATCCGGACTTCATACAGGTTAAGACTAAACAAGCCACGAAGAGTATTTAAAAAGTCTTCATTGGCAATCATACTTTCACACTCAAACCTCTTTTTGGACTATTTTCTTACTTTGTTGCTTTTATGATTATCCTATGATTTATAAAGATTATTATTGTTCAGGCGTTATATGCTATCTCTGTTAAAGAGTAGGACCCGTGGCTACTCTCTCACCTCTTTTTTTGCATGCGGTATATCTTCTCAAGATCTTCGATCGTGTTTGCTTCTTCTTTCTCTTTTTCCATCGTGCGCAAGCGAAGGAAGCGGGGGAAACGGAGGGCATAGCCAGACGCGTACGTTGGACTCTTTTGAATTTCTTCATACCCTACTTCGATCACAATCTCTGGCTTGATCTGCACGGTTCTTCCTTCTCTTGACTTGATGAGGGGGGTAATCAACCCAGAAATCTGCTTGAAGGTGGTGCCTTCCTCCTCTTTTTCTTTCAATCCAGTGCTCACCATGCCGCACGATAGGAAAGAACTGCTGTCTCTGCACGCGATGACGTATGAGGTCAGCATTCCTGCACGTTTTCCTGTCCCGTGCTCTGCGCCCACAATCACCAGATCGAGGGGCTCCAGCACTTGCTTGAGCTTCATCCAGCCGCCAACATATCGGCCTGAACGGTAGGGGGCATCAACTTTCTTCAACATGATGCCTTCGTTTCCTTTCTTGAGCGACTCTTTGAAAAATGCCTGAGCTTCTTTTTGCGTCGATGCGACGAGCAGGGGCGTTGTTCTGATGCTCTTCTCCTTTTCCTTGACGATCTTTTCCAGGAGCTTGCGGCGCTCTTTTTGCGGCTTGTCCATCACTCGCTCTCCTTCAAGGTAGAGCACATCAAAGAGATTGACCTCCACAGGGAACTTTTTTGATACTTCGGCGATGTTGTATTTTCGTTTGATACGCTGGGAAATATTCTGGAAAGGCAGGTATTTTCCTGTTTTTGCGCTGATGGCAACGGCTTCTGCATCGAGAATGCATGTCTCTGCTTTGACGCCTGCCTTTACTGCTTCTACGACGTCGGGAAACTGGGCAGTCACATTTTCAAGCCTGCGCGTAAACAACGTGATGTCCTTTCCCCTTTTATGTATCTGCAAACGAAAGCCATCGAGTTTGTATTCACACTGCACCGGGATTCCAAGCGCTTCCAAAGCTTCCTGTGCTGAGCGCGCGAGGATTGCGAGCATTGATCTGACCGGCTTTCCAGGCGTCATGCTGACTGAGCCCAGCTTGTTCTGCTTCGCTAATGCGGCAACTTCTCCGTAATCTGCGGTGATGTGGTACGCGGCTTCAACGCTCTTTATGTCTTGCTCAAACGCCGCAGCAATTGCGTCGCCGATGATTCCTTCTGCGGTGCCTACTCGCAGCTCCTGCAGAACTGTTTTCACGATAAACTTAGCCTCTTCCGGCGTTGCAGACGTCAACAGCTCAGTCACCACGCTTACTTTTCGCTCAACTGTTCCCTGGCCTTCGAGTTCAGCTAACTTTCTGAGATTTGTGATGACTTTTTGCGTTGTTAAACCAGCACTGAATAACGTTGTCTGCGTTTTCTTTTGGATGAGTTCTGCCGCGACGATGCCGAGGTCCCCACGCTTATTCCAGAGTTCTTCGACGCGTTTTTGTGGGATGCCTGTTGCCTTGATAATGGCCTTCATGATCAAGCGCGAGGAGAAACCGATCTTCTTTTCCTCCCATTCAGGAAAGACGTTGCCCTGGATGAGGTAGACAGTGTCCTTCAACTCGTTTTCAGGAATAGCCTTGATGAAGTCGGCGAGAAGGGCTTGCTTTTCAAGTGATTTTGTTGTCGAGGCAAGCTGCTGATAGAGGCTGACCAGCTGCACGTATTTCATCGAAAAGAATAAATAGCGAGGGAATATAAGGTTTATGCATGGATTTCAGCGATGTACTCGAGAAGCGACGAAGTTGTCATTTCTATCGATCAAAGCCTGTTGAGTTTGATCTGATTGGTACGGTGTTGTACGCTGGAACGCAGGCTCCTTCTGCCGGCAATGTGCAAAACTGGGAGTTCATTGTGGTCACTGATCAGGGCAAGAGAGAGCAAGTGGCGAAGGCGTGCATTGACCAAACATGGATGGTGAACGCACCAGTTCATTTGATCATCTGCAACAATAAGGAACGCGTCACGAAATTGTATCCGCGACGAGGGGCGTTGTATGCGACGCAAAATTGTGCTTTGGCTGCAGGGAACATGATGCTCAAAGCAACAGAACTTGGGTTGGGGACGTGCTGGGTTGGGAGTTTTGACGAGACTGCAGTGAAACGCGTCTTGCGAATTCCAAGCAGTGTGGAACCAGAGCTCATTTTAGCGTTGGGATATGTGCAAGAACTCGACCAGCCAACGAGCAGGGAACCTTTGGGCGTGGTTACACATTTTGAAACCTATGGGAAACGGAATAGAGAGGGAGACGTTGGTGTCTTTCCCTTAGTGCCGCGTGTTGAAAGAACAGTGGAAGAAGCAAAGGCTGCTGTTGCTGACATTCATGATCAAAGCAAAAAAGGGTTGTCTCGTTTCTTTGGCTGGCTGAGAAAAAGGAAGGATGGGGACTCTGAGAGTCCTCCGACTAGTTCTTGAGAAAAAAAGAGAAGAAAGAAAAAGGTTTACTGCTTATTTGCAACAGTTTGCATAGACCCTACCATACGTGTTTATGTTAGATGCACATTCCCAGCCCTCAGTGGTGAAGTTTGCGCTCCTTTGCGGGAAACTTGCGCGGATATCTGATCCTAGATCACAACCACCGGCAACCACGTTAGGACGACTGGCAGGACACAATGATCTTCCAGAGTAACCATTCAGGGGTGTTTCTTGCCAAGAACATCCCTGACCAAGAGTATAATACCCTGTTGGTGTTATTGGTGATTCTGTTCTTGTTTGCCTGACTGCAAAGTTTCCTGCAACAATAGCAGCGACAAGAACGAGCACCACGGTGAGGACGAAACCTCGTTTCTCATTTTCCATTCACTACACCTCCTTTTTTTCTGGTCGTGAATCACGACTTTGAATGAGGAGCCGGTGTCGTTTCTGCTTAAATATCTTTCGTTCTTAAAACAAGGGAAGAAAAAAGCTGATGCCATGATTAGAAGGAGATGGCATCAGCAAAGGTTTAAAGGGCAACCTTAGGGGGGTTACAAACAGAGGTTTGTATCTAAATGATGCCCTTTAAGCATGAGCCTCAGACGAAGGTCACCTGCTGCCTTTTTGGAACAGAAGTCAGGGACTTCTGTCCAGAAAAGCCCACCATGTCAATGCCGAGTTCGTCACTGACAGCGGCAGCCTTTTCGACTGCTTTGCGGTGGTTCACCTTCCCCAGGACGTATGGAGAGTTTACTCCAGTAATAATGGTCATCACTCGCACTCTGCCGGCCATGCGTGGATCAATGCGTGCGCCCAGGATGACGTTGGCTTCTGGATCCAAGGATTCAGTGATGATCTCGCCGATCTTATTCACCTCTTCCAAGGTGAGATCCTCGCCTCCGCTGATGTGGATGAGCGCGCCTGTTGCTCCTTCGTAGCTGACATCGAGTAATGGGTTTGTTAATGCTCGTCGTGTCGCTTCTTCCACTCTGGACTCTGTGTCTGACTCTCCGATGCCTATCACCGAAACATCTCCATTTGCCATAATTGCCCGAACATCTGCATAGTCCAAGTTGACCAAAGAGGGAATCGCGATTGTTTCTACAATGCCCTTGATCATGGTGCTAATTAGTTCGTTAGCGACCGCAAATGCCTGCTGAATTGGCAGGTTGCCTGCGATGTTCACCAGTCTATTATTGTCGATCACAATCACGGTGTCACAGACTTCTCTGAGTTGCTGCAAACCAAATTCTGCCTTGTCCACGCGAGCGCGTTCAATGTTGAAAGGCATAGTGACAGCGCCAATAACGATTGCGCCTGCTTCGCGAGCAATTGCTGCGGTGACTGGGGCTGCTCCAGTTCCTGTTCCTCCACCCATTCCTGCGCAGATGAAGACCATGTCCGCATCTTTCATCAGTTGCTTGAGTTCGTGCATACTTTCTTTTGCTGCTTCCTGCCCTCGTGTTGGGAATCCTCCGCAACCGAGACCCCTGGTCAATTCCCGACCAATCAATACTTTTGCGTCTGCTTCACTAATCTGTAAGTGTTGCAGGTCTGTATTCACGGCATATACTTTTGCGCCGTTGATTCCTTTCTTGTGCAGCCAAGAAACCATATTATTTCCTGCTCCGCCTGCACCCACTACTACAATATTTGCTTCTCCAACTTTTAATCCGTCTGAGGTCTTTCCCGCAGACACCAATGCGTCCTGGACTAGGCTATCCATTTTGTTCATATCCCCCTTTGTTTTATTGATCGGTGATAGGAGCACGTATATACTCCATTACCATAATGCTTATATCTTGGTTGCATGTTTATACTCTTAGAAATCATTGTTACTGATTTGTGACGTAACTAATGAAGAGCTTACATACGCCAAACTAAGCTTAAGAATTACATGCTTTTTGTTTAAGTTCCTTCGAACGCCAATTCGAATGAACTGAGCCAAACGTTGAGGTTTAGTACGCCAATACTAAACGAGTTAACGATACTTTTTCTATGTCTTGATTCTGTATATAAAGATTATTTTCCTTGGATATATAGCTCATAGTAGGCAGATAGATATTTAACGTGCTTGCGCATGGTTGGTTTTTATGGTGAACGTGCAAAGAACTGTTTCTGGAGACCGTGTTGAGGTCTTGCTGAAAGAGGGTGGAACGCTTGAAGGGGCTGTTCTTCCGAGCAGCGACGAAAAAATACTCGTGTTGAAATTGAGCTCTGGCTACAACGCGGGCGTGTTGCGCTCGAACATTCAGCATCTTGCGGTCCTTGAGAAAGTAAAGAAGAAAATTGTGCTTCCTTCCCGCGCGAAGCTGCGGACAGATCTTCCGGTGATCTCTATTTTGCACACTGGCGGAACAATTGCTTCTAAAATTGATTATGAAACTGGCGGCGTGGTGGCGCAGTTTACACCGCAGGATCTTGTTGAAAAATTTCCTGAGCTGAATGAGCTCTGCACCTTACGCAGCACGCTTGTTGGGAACATGCTCTCTGGCGATATGAGATTCGCACACTACAACAAGATTGCGCACGCGATTGCGAAAGAAGTAAGGGCTGGGGTGCGGGGCATCATTGTCACTCACGGCACGGACACGATGGGGTACACTGCTGCAGCGCTGAGTTTTATGCTGAAAGGATTGAACGTGCCAGTCATTCTCGTTGGAGCACAACGCAGCAGCGATCGGGGAAGTACTGATGCTGCATTGAACTTGTTGAGCGCCGTGCGCTTCATCCGGGGAAGTGATTTTGGCGAAGTCGGGATTTGCATGCATGAGAACACAAGCGATAGAAGCTGCCTGATCTTTCCTTCGTGCAGAACAAAGAAAATGCACAGCAGCAGACGCGATGCATTCAAGAGCGTTGACGTCCAGCCATACGCGCGCGTAACTGCAGAAGGAAACATTGAGATCATCAATCATGGCTACAGAAAAAGGGACAATAAAAAAAACATTAAGGTCCTGCCGTTCAATGAAAAACTCAGGATTGGCTGGTTGAGGGCACGGCCGCAGCTGTTTGCATCAGAAGTGCTGGCTTTTGAACATTGTGACGGGCTGATTGTTGAGGGGACCGGCATGGGACATTTGCCTGTGAACACCTTTGATGAGCCCACGAAAGAAAACGAGAAAATTTTGAAAGTAGTAAAAAAACTTTGTGCCAAGATGCCGGTGTTCATGGTGTCGCAGACGGTGTTTGGGCGGGTGCAGATGCAGGTGTATTCCTACGGAAGGAAGCTGCTGGAAGCAGGAGTGCTGGGAGACTACAACGATATGCTGCCTGAGACTGCCTACATCAAATTGGCTTGGGTGTTGAGCAATTACAAGAAAGCTGATATAGAGAACTTGATGATGGAAAACTTCTGCGGAGAGCTTGACGCTCGAAGCCATTACGTGGAATGACTATGGTTGATTACAAGGAACTTGGGTTGCGTGTTGGACTGGAGATTCACCGCCAGATAGAAAGCCATAAGCTCTTTTGCCATTGCCCCTCGGAGTTGAGGGACCGTGATCCTGACTTTACCGTTCACCGAAAGCTCACTGCTGTAGCAAGCGAAAAAGGGGAACTTGATGACGTGGCCTTGTTTGAGAAAGGAAAGGGAAAACATGCTGTCTACGAGGGGTATGGCGATGTGGTGTGCCTGGTAGAGCTGGATGAGGAACCAGTCCACTTGATTAATTGCGGCGCTCTCAAGGCTGTCCTGCAGGTATGCAAGATGCTGCACATGAAACTTGTTGATTCAGTGCAAATCATGAGAAAACAAGTTCTTGATTATAGCAATACGTCTGGCTTTCAGAGAACTGCATTCATCGGATATGATGGCGTCTTAGAAACGCCCCAGGGGAATGTTGGCATTCAGAGCATCTGCATTGAAGAAGATGCCGCCAGGAAAATGAACGCGGCTGAGCATGCGGTGACGTATCGTTTGGATCGTTTGGGTATTCCCCTCATTGAGATCGCGACGGCACCAGATATGCATGATCCCTTGCAGGTGCAAGAGGTGGCGGCGCATCTCGGCATGATCCTGAAAAGCACAGGAAAGTTCAAAGGCGGCTTAGGAACCATTCGGCAAGATGTCAATATTAGCATTACTGGGCATCCGCGCGTTGAACTAAAAGGAGTTCAAGATTTGCGCATGATTCCACGCATTGTTGAGGAAGAAGTGACGCGACAGATGGAAAGCATCCGCCGCGGGAAACCGCAGTCGGAAGTGCGCATGGTGAAAGCAGACGGAACGAGCGAGTTTCTACGACCGATGCCTGGCGCCAGCCGCATGTACGTGGAGACAGACCATCCTCAGTTTTCAGTTGCTGACCTGTACCATGACGTGGAGGTTCCTGAACTCTTGACTGAGAAAGTAGAGCGATTACAACAAAAGTATCACCTCGGCGAGGTCCTCTGCCGCGAACTGCTGGAAGAGGAAAAGATAGAGCTCTTTGAAACTTTGGTCAAAGCATATGATGCCAATCAAAAGTTTGTCGCGAGCGTGTTGGTGGACATGCCGAAAGAGATTGATGCGCGCTATGGAAAAGAGGGGGCGCAGAGTTCTCGTTTGACGGCCGCTGATTTTGAGTTGGTTCTTCAACACTACGCGAATGGCGATCTTGAACGCGGGGGGGTGTTCCAGACTCTTCTTGAGCGAGCCAGGGGAAAGGTTGTTGATGTTCATCAGTACAAGACTATTTCTGACGAGAAGCTGGAGAGTGAATTACAGGACATTGTCAACAAGAATCCTGGCGCGAACATCAATGCGCTGATGGGAGACGTCATGAAAAAATATCGTGGCCGCGTTGACGGAAAGAAGGTTATGATGATACTTCAGAAATTAATGGGAACATGACTGACTGCATTTTTTGCAAGATTGTGAAAAAAGAACTGCCTTCTCATACGATATGGGAAGACGAAGAACATACAGCCATTCTTTCCATTTTTACCAATACTGAGGGGTTTGCTGTGGTCATGACAACGAAACATTATTCAAGTTACGCTTTTGATCTTCCCGATACTGTCTTAACGAAGCTTGTTTTGGCTGCAAAAAAAGTTGGAAAGTTACTTGATCTCAAACTTGCGGATGTGGGAAGAACGGGTCTTATTTTTGAGGGCTTTGGTGTCGACCACGTTCATGCGAAACTTTTTCCGATGCATGGCACAAAAGATATGAAAGACTGGAAGCCCATATCCTCAACAGTGGACAAGTATTTTACTCGTTATGAGGGCTATATCTCTTCTCATGATTACAAACGAGAAGATGATAAAAAATTGAAAGAACTAGCTCGAAGATTTACGGAAAGAAGGTTATGATAATGCTTCAGAAGCTTACTGGCAAATAGCCCTTATAGTGTTGCCTTTACTGCCGGCGGGGCAATATTCTTGATCAACTCGTAATTCCTCAGCTGGTCTGCCAGGGTGGTGACTCTCACTTCGTTGTTTTCACTTCTTATGATGGGAACTACCGTGGTGTCAATCGTGAGCGCCCCGCTTTCTGAAAGCAGACTTGTTACCATGGCGCCTCCTTTCGCAATGAGGGTGGCATCTGTTCTTGGCGTAAAGACCAGCCGTTCTGATGCCTGCTCGAGGTCAAGCGGTTGCTGCGTTGTTATTTCAAGCGTTGG
>CAZDTM010000003.1:17763-30950 GCA_964508385.1 Candidatus Woesearchaeota archaeon
AGATCGGCTTTTCGCACTGCGCCGTTGAGCGGCGAGAGCTCTATGTTTCCATCCACGCGATGGAAGAGAGAAGACTGCAGCGTAAAGAATCCCGCGGGAAGGAAAGAAACATCAATGTTTTCATCTGAAAAGTCTTTTTTCACGACGATGTCTTTTGCCCGCATCTGCGCAGCCCTGAAGAGGAAGGATGTGTCTTTTGAGTACTGGGGCCTCAGAGCGAAATTATAATACATGTTTCTTCCGTCGAATCCTGCGAGGAGGAACGCGCTGCCTACTGGCGGGAGGATGGCGCGGCCAGTCACTGCTTGTCCCGAGGAAGATTGGGAGGGGGCTGGAGCGAGAGCGGTTCCTAATCCCTTGATGGCGTTGAACGCAGAATATGCCACTCCTGCGTTTGGATTGTCCTTACTCAACTCTTGAACGCCTAGTTGAATCCCGTAGCTGGTTGCCGTAGAAAACAAGGTTGCTTTTCCTGTGATCAACAGAACTCCTGACGTGAGCTGCGGAGCGTACTGCAAAAATGCACTTGCTGCCTGATTTGCTTGCTCTTCCTCTTCTGCAGTGAGCTTATCGTCCTTTGATTGGGGTTCTTGGATGATTTTTGGTGCCTGGGCAATGGCAGTCATGATGAAGGAGGCTTTTTTGCTTTCAATGGAGCTGAGCTTGATGACGAGGTCTGGCTGAAGGTCTTTGTTGATATCCTGCTCAACTGCATCGTTTAGGACGAGGGAGATTTTTTCTGGAGGTGTTGTGGATCCTTCGCTTGAGAGAAAGAGCGTTGCAGTGTCCTCTGTCAATGATTGAACATACAACGAGTAGTCTATTCCTTCGTGCTCGAGGGTGATGGTGTCTGTTGCTGCAACGCCGTAGACTGTTTGGGGATCTGGTGCGTATATGTCTACCGATTGCAGAAGAGCGTTCGTGGATACTGCGAACAAAAGAATGATCATCATAAGAATGAGCGCTTTCATGCTTCCACCCCGAAGATGAAGGTGTAGGGGAGGTCGTGCACCAGGGAAGACTTGTCTTCAAGAGCGTAGACAATAAGGTTCTCCTGCTTTGATATCTTGACATCGAGATTGGTGTTCAACAACAGAATAAGATCGATGTCCTGCTGGGTGAGGATGGCGGCCACTGCATTGAGCGTGTTGGACATGGTGATGGGCAGGGTTGTTTCATAAGGCGCTGTCGTCTTGAGTGTTTGCTGTCCTACCTGAACGGCAAGCGGATAGGTTGTTGCCAGGACAATGTCGTGAGCCCGGATGACGACTCTTGTCGTTGGTGGTTGTGGCGTGACCTTCATCTGCTGAAAGCGGGAGAAATCAGTGCATCGCGGGAGCTGCTGATCGATGAAGAGAGCGAGCTGCTGTTCGAGTAGTTCCTGTGGTGGAATGGACGAAAGAGGCACTAGGGGGATGTTGTTGACTGTTTTGGTAGTTGGCGGCAGAAGAGTATACCCTGCCCGTGCGCCGGTGAAAAATGCAGCTATCTTGGCAGTGTTCTCAAGGCAGGATTGGGTATAGGCACGAACTGGCTGGAGCTCTGCTGGGATGGTTTCTTTTTTGCTGGCGCCTTGCCTTTGTGTTGCCTGGAGAAGAAGAGAAAGAAGAATGACTGCGGCCACGACGATGCCGAGAATGGTAAATGCGCTCACCTGGCCTTTTTTCATAGCAGGCTGAACTCTTTTCAATCTATAAAAACGTTCACTTTTGAATCTGGTTGATCATGACCAGAAGAACACCCACAAGGATGGCGATCTCGACACCGCTCATGCCTGTTGCTTCCTTGAGGGCTGCGTTCGCTTCTTTGAGCCACTCCGATGTTTCGCTCCTTGATCCTCTGCCTCCCTGCAACTTGCGGCCTTCTTCTTGCAAGGTGAGGAGCCGCTGCGTCATGTCCTTCACTTGTGTTTGTAGAACGTCACTCTTCTGTTCTACTCCTGTAATAAAGCCGCTAAGACTTCGACTTTTCGCCTCGAGCGATGATTTTTCCCTGAGGAGACCTGCTTCGTCTACTTTTGAGATTTGTAGCATGAGCGTGTCTCCTTCATTGATCTGTTCTTTAATTCGCTTGTTGAGAAACTCAAGTTCCCCGTTCACTCTTACGAGTTCGTTGTCTATCAGTGCTAACCGCTCCTTAACTTTTGGAAGGTATATATTAACGCCTGACGCAAGCTCCTGTTGCTGCTGCACCAGCTCTTCTCTTTTCGTGAGTACTTCATTAAAACCCGTATCTTCAAAGGTTGCTTGAGCTCCGCTGTCTGATACGCCAAGGTCAATTTGTGGTTCACCATTGGGATTGGTGGACAGAGAGATACCATACTTACCTGCAACTTCAACAAGTAGCGATGTTGCGGGGATTGGTGGTCTTTTACTCTCTCCTGATAGCCCAACATTGGCACTCGGGGTTGATGGTTGTTGTATCCCTTGTTTTTGCCTTAAGTCTTGTGCGAGTTTTTCAGGGTCTCCAAACTCTTCATAGTTTGGGATTACAACCTTACCCTCTTCAACGCTGAGGACTTGTTGGTCATTTACGTTTACTCTTGCGTTTCTCGATTTAAGAGAGCCCTGTACATATCCTAAATCTGGGTGATGCCAAAGCGTGACTGCACCTTCTTCATCATCGTTCTGTATCTCTGTTTTTGTTTTACAACAACTACCTTCTCCTGATTCTTCAGTTGCAACTGTTTCACTCGCAATTGCACCTGGTCCTTCCAGGCTTGTCGTTGGGCCGATTACTGCTCTTGATGCTGTTTTATCGGTCAGATGATAAGCCAACCATGAATTGGTTCTCGTCAGACGGGGATTCAAGTGGGGGACGACGCTTATCTCAGCTTTTTCTGATCCCCTTACACTAACGATTGTTCCTGGCGTTTCTACGAGTGTCATTTTTACTTCCGCCTTTTGATCTTTTGGAAGAGTTAGTGTATACCCCACTAGACTTTTTACACCAAAGTTAACGCGGCTTCCTGGCGCAGAAAGAATATGCGTTTCTATCAACTGACCCACAACATTCATTGTTCTCAAGTTTACCTGCTGTCCATCGCCTGAAAGCGTCAGCGTAGATCTTCGTTCGAGGTACTTCTCTGCTTCTTCTTCCCTCGTTTCCCGGGCGTAGTCGTATACTAGTGCTGATTTTTCCATCAATTCTGGCTCATCTCTCTGCTTTGGTCCAAGGATGGCAGTTACTTTTTTTGGCTGGCCTTCTTCATCAAGACCCTGCACATCAACTTCGACGCTTTCTCCTATTCGCGGAATAATGAGCGCGTGGCTAAGACGGCCGTCTGATATTTGAATCAAACTTCCTTCTTCGAGATTCCCCCTTATGCCACTGAGGTCTCCTTGTAATGGCTGTGCACTCGTGTACGTCAACATTGTTGGTTCTGTTAACTTTGTTGGTGTGAGCAGTCTCTCTTCTACTTTAATCTGATACGTGTCGTGATCCGCATTTCCAATGTATTCAATTGATAGTCCATTGCCGCTAATCGTTTGTTTGTTGTAGTAACGTTTATAGTTAGGACTTTGCGGACTTAAAAAAGGCAAGACTACTTTAGCTTGTTCCCCTTCTTTTCCAACTTCAAACGTTATTTTCTGAGAAGGAGGAATTCCTGCGGGATTTTTGATAAGGTATCCTCTCTCACCACCAATTCTTAGATCATTACCTAAAATCTCAATTTTATTCCCCTCTCCTCCTGCGTTGATCATTGACTGCAGAGCCAAGGCATCTACTCCTTGTCGCATTTCTTCAGGTATCCTGTAAGAGCTTTCCTCCACAAGAATCGGTTCGCTTGAAGGGGTTTCTTGAGCGAATGCAGAAGCGATGGAGACAGAAAGCCCGGTCATGAGGTAGATCATGAAGAACGCTGCTGCCTTTATTGCCCTTCTTTCTTTCATTGAGGCACCTCCACAGCAAACATGAACACGATGGGAAGTTCTTTGATCTTTGAGTTTGGTTCTGACAGCGTGTAGATCAGAGTATTTTTGTAGGAAGTGACTTGGCTCTGCAGGTTTCCTTCCAAAAGGGTATCTAAGCTGATCTGTTCGGGAGAGGCTGCGGTGGCTTGCGCAATCCTGACCGCTGAATTGTAGAGGGTGAAGAGATTGATCGGCAGAGCGTATGCATAGGGCTGCGTTACTTCAATGGTTGTGCCATCAAAGACGAGGCTGAGAGGATACTGGATTTTTACCGCCACCCGCCCTTCTGTGATTTGTATGATTGGTTTCGGCGGAGCTGTTGGTGTTATTTCCACGCCAGCAATTTTTGTCTTGCTTTCTTGGATACAGTTTGGCGCATCTCGTCTGATGTACGCGCCGAGATTATTTTCTACATCCTGAAGCGTTGGGGTGGTCGCTACAGTTCCTGTCACATACAGAGGGTAACTAGCGATCTCTGTCTGGAGAACTCTTTGAGGAAGAAGGTAGTAGCCGCCCTGGCTCGCCATGGCGAGAATGCTTTCCTCTGACGCAGAAGAAAGGCACGCAGACATGAGGTCGTGCACTGCTTGCGCTTTTGGCGGGAGGGTGAGAGCTTGGGGGATTTCTGTCTGCGGCAGGTTGGATCGCTGAGAAAGAGAGGTTATCGCGATGGCAACAACGATGATTGCCAATGCTGCAATCGTAAACGCAGTTGTTTGTGCCTTTCGTGGAATCAACGTCCTTCCCTCTTTTGATGATGAAAAATAAGGCTTTAGTAGGTATATAAAGGCTTCTCCATTGTTTGCTGTTTCTTTCTTTTTTCAAGAAACCTTTAAATAACGTCTCTCGTTTGTTTCTCTTATGAAACGCACCCACACCTGCGGGGAGTTGACGGAGAATGATGCAGGCAAAAAAGTCATGTTGTGCGGCTGGGTCCACACCCGCAGAGACCATGGGGGAGTTATTTTCATCGATGTGCGCGACCGTTATGGGATAACGCAAGTCGTGTTTAAGCCTGACCAGAAAGACTTGTTCGAGAAAGCAGATGCCTTGCGGCGCGAATACGTGATCGCTGCTACTGGTTCTGTCACTAAACGACCGCAAGGAACGACGAACAAAGAGCTTTCTACCGGGCAGATTGAGGTGGTGTGCAGCAACTTGGAAATCCTGAATGCTTCTGAGGTTCCTCCTTTGGATATTGCTGATAAAGCTGAAATGAATGAAGACTTGCGGCTGAAATACCGCTACTTAGATTTGCGGCGTTTTCCCATGCAGAAGAATTTGGTGCTGCGCCATAAGGTGATCAAGGCAACGCGGGACTTCTTTGACAGCAAGGGATTCTTAGAGATTGAAACCCCCATCTTGATGAAGAGCACGCCTGAAGGTGCACGCGACTATCTTGTTCCCTCCCGCATCCACAAAGGAAAGTTTTATGCTTTGCCTCAAAGTCCGCAGATGTACAAACAGCTCTGCATGATCGCTGGCTTGGACAAATATTTCCAGATCGCCCGCTGCTTCAGGGATGAAGACTTGCGCGCTGATCGGCAACCGGAGTTTACTCAATTAGATGTTGAGATGAGTTTTATTGACGAGGAAGACGTGTTTGCCGTCATGGAGGAATGGGCGCAGTATGTGTTTAAACGCGTCATGAATGTCTCGCTGACCCTTCCATTTCCACGCATTTCTTACAATGAAGCCATGAACGCTTATGGCTGCGACAAGCCAGATCTTCGGTTTGGCATGGAGCTCCATGATGTCACGCAGATCTGCCATACGAGCGACTGCAAGATTCTCCATGCAGAATTGGTGAAGGTGGTTGTTGCAGCGCATGATTTTACTCGCAAAGAGATTGAAGATCTGGAAACGTATGCCAAGCAACTTGGCGCTAAGGGATTAGCGTGGATGAAATACGATGGCGCTATCTTTAACGGAAGCATTGCTAAATTCTTTCCTGATGCTAAGAAGTTGGTACAACTTCTACATTTGAAAAAAGGGGATACTTTATTCCTTATCGCTGACCGCAAGAAAGTGGTTAATGACGTGCTGAGCAAGATTCGCATGAAACTAGGAAAAGATTTGAAGCTTATTCAACCGGGATTCAAGTTCTGCTGGGTTGTTGACTTTCCTTTGTTTGCCTGGAATGAGGAAGAAAATAGGTGGGAGCCAGAACACCACCCTTTTACCAGTGTAAAAAAAGAAGACATTTCTCTTTTAGAAAAAGGAGATCTCGGAAAAGTGCGTAGCAAGAGTTATGACATTGTGCTCAATGGCTTTGAATTAGCAAGTGGAAGCATCAGGATTCATGACTCTGCGTTACAGAAATTGATTTTCAAGACGATTGGCATGAGTGAGGAAGATGCTGTGCGTCGCTTTGGATTCTTTGTTGAGGCTCTTCGCTATGGGACACCACCGCACGGCGGCATTGCGCCGGGAATTGATAGGTTAGTCATGCTCATGGCTGGCGAAGAGAGCATTCGTGACGTCATCGCGTTCCCTAAAAACAAAGCTGCAGAAAACCCCATGGACGGGTGTCCGAGCGAGACAGATGCCAAGCAGATGAAAGAGCTTGGGTTGAGTTTATTGCCGAAGAAATAGTTCTTATTTTCTCGTAAACTTTTCGGAAACATGGAAGAAAAGGATATAAGATATTGAAAAAGAGGGGCATTATCTCCTTGGCTTACTCTCTCAAAAAACGATAGGTTTAAATATTACATTGTATACTTTGTCATATGCTCTTAGTCATTGCTGATGCATCATCCCTTATACTGTTAGAAAAAATAGCCTTACTGGAGACCCCGTTACGCCATGACGTGCGCTTTATGATTCCACTTGAAGTTCAAAAAGAAGCAGTTGAGAAAGGAAAAATGAAAAAATATCCAGACGCATTCAGGCTCGAAGAAAAGATTAGCCAAAACAGGATTACTGTCGGGATAGCCAAGAATAAGAACCATGTGCAGAATTTGATGACGTCGTTTAAGATAGAGGCAGGAGAGGCAGAAGCCATTAGTTTATTTCAGCAGGAGAAAGCAGATCTTTTAGCGACGGATGATCGGTTTGCCATACGTGCGTGTCGTGCATTGAACATTCCTGTCTCTGGAAGTGCTGCATTTGTGACCAATTCCTTTGATAGGGGATTAATCAACAAATCTCAGGGAGTTCAAATGTTAGAAACATTAAATAAGGAGGGAAGGTATAAAGGCGACATTATCTTCAAAGCATTGCATAAAATTCAAGGAGGAGCATCATGAGAAAAACTGAAGAAACTCTCGTTACTGTGAGCACAAGAATGGACAAAGGAAGCTTGCACTATGTGGAGAAAGTCAGCAGAACATTTCATATAGACAAATCAACGGCGGTGCGAAAACTTTTACAGAGAGGCATAGAGGAAGACAAAAAAGAAAGTGCAGTAGAACTCTATAGGAAAGGAGAGCTTTCTTTAGGTGGGGCTGCAAAATTTGCAGACCTGTATGTAGGTGAATTTTTAGAACTGCTTCGAGAAAAGGGTGTGGAGCTAAATGTGACCACTGAAGACTATGAGGAAGGATTGAAAAATTTAAAGAAAGTATGGAGGACATAAGAAAAACTACTGATGAACGTTGATTCCTGCAAGATAGACAGAAAATTCTTAGAAGTACACGAACTTATGCTCTTGTGTGAAGGTGATTGTTTCGATATTCTTGATGATGTCTGCAAACTTGTCGTTGATGTCAGTGAGGATGGTGTTGTACTCTTTTTCTGTTCTCAAGAATCGCAACTTCAAGAGGACGTTTGGTCTAATAATTCATCACTGCCTCTTGTAAGGTTCTATAGCTTTTAAGAACTGTTCTGTGGCCTCGTTGGTATTCCATCCCTCAAAAAAAGTAAAATCATAGCCGAAGGTAACGGCAAAGAGATCTTCTCCTCTTTCTGTTGGAATATGCTCACCAGAAACAATCATGCCTGCGGGGAGATAGCCTATTTTTCCTTCTCCTGAAATCATACACAAAACTTCTAAGCCATTCCGTCGTAGACGCACATGAAAATTTTGGTTAGCATGAATATCGTTCACTACTTGGCAAAGTTGATGTGGATTAAGTCGTTCTACTTGATGAACCCCTATCCCATCAAAATTACGGGGGTTAGAGTACGGGTCAAATTCTGGGAGCAGACTATGCACTGAAAGAGCAAACGTCTTAGGCTCGATGGCAGTTGAATCTCTCAAATAGTACTTATGATCATCCCCCTCCTCTATAACTCCGCAGTCCAAAGACTCTTCTAGAAAACTTCTCAGCGGATTAGAAACCATCTCGCCCCAATTTGCTTCCCAAAACTCAACAAGTTTTTGGTATGTTGCGCCTCTACGTAAAAGTTCAAGAACGGGGTTTACCCTTTCGTCTTCCTGATTGATTACTTCTATCTCATCCCAGGCCATTTTTTTATCGGTCTTTTCTTGTTATTTATAGGTTGTTTACTACTCTTCCCGACAAAAAACCAGTTTTCTTGAGTTCTGCTGTGATGAGCGAGGAGCTTATTTTTGACCTTTCTAGCTTTTTCAACCGCATAAACCTTAAAAGTCCCCATATAGCAAGAAAGAAGTATGGCTGTCTCTCCAGAACAGGTCGAAAAAGAAGCTAAAGCCATCATGGACAGCTTTCTGAAGGCTTTAGAGAAGATTGAAGTGCCTGAAGACCAGTTCGCTTTCGTTGAGCGAGATCAGTTCGTGCGTGACCAGAAACTAGTGATGGGCGATGATGAGTTCAGAAAGCTGATGTTTGAGAACGCTCCAAAGAAACGTGAAGGGTATATTCTTACTGAAAAAGGAGCGTGGGTGTAACGGCAAACTCGCATGCTCCTGTGAAGGCGCAAGAAAAAATACGCATGCTTGAACGTGGAGAATTGAGCGCAACACAGAATGTGAAGTACTTCCTTCAGCAGATCAAGAAAAGCAAACTCAATGCGTTTTTGTCTGTGAATGAATTTGCTGTTGAGCAGGCGGAGAAGATTGATCGCACACAGAAAAAAGGGCTGCTTGCCGGTCTTGTGATTGGTGTGAAATCCAACATCAACGTGAAAGGATTGGTTGCAAGCTGCGCCTCAAAAACGTTGGAACAGTACAAGAGTACGTATGATGCCGATGTGATCCAGAGGATTCTCAAAGAAGATGGCATCATTGTTGGTATGACAAACTGCGATGAGTTTGCGTGCGGAGCTAGCGGTGAATATTCTGCTTTCGGGCCTACAGAGAATCCTGCAGCCCCAGGTTATATTCCCGGGGGTTCAAGCTCTGGGAGTGCGGCCGCGGTTGCTGGCGGGTTGTGCGATCTTTCTTTGGGAAGTGATACTGGTGGAAGCATCCGCAATCCTGCATCGCACTGCGGGGTTGTTGGAATCAAGCCGAGTTATGGGCGCGTCAGCCGGTATGGCCTGATTGACTTAAGCATGAGCATGGATCAGATAGGGCCATTTAGCGGGGATTGTTATGGGGCTGCGTTACTGTTGCAGGTGATTGCGGGACATAGCGAGCGGGACGCTAGCAGTTTTGCGCGACCGGTTCCTGACTACCTCTCTTCTTTACTTGCGAAGAAACCGCTGACAATTGGCGTAAGCACAGAGCTAAATGGGCTGTGTGAAGACAAAGAGATTCTTGCGCTTGTTCAGCAGATGGTTGAGAAAGCAGTGAAAAAACAACGCTGCGTGGTAAAGCAGGTTCAACTGAAGCACATTGATTTAGCAGTACAAACTTACTATCCTCTTGTGTATACTGAATTTTTCTCTGCAACCAGAAAGTTTGATGGCAGAAGATACGGATTAAAGATTGAGGAAGCATGCAGAGAAGAAGTGTTGCGCCGTATTCTTGGGGGGAGTATTATCAGCCAAGCCGAGTATGAGGGAAAGTACTACCGCAAGGCGTTGCAGGTGAGACGCCTACTCTCTGAAGAGATTTACAGCGCCTTTAGAGGAGTGAACATACTTGTAAGTCCTACAGTTCCTCGCTTGCCACATAAGATCGGAGAGAAAATCAGTGTGGAAGATATGTATAGCTATGACGCATACACGATCCCTGCTAATTTAAGCGGCATTTGCTCTGGGAGCGTTCCTTGCGGGAGAGTAAAGAACATTCCTGTTGGATTACAAGTGATGGCGCCAGCATTTGAGGAATCTACGCTCTTTACTGCGCTTCGGATGTTTGAGGGGCTGCACAATGAAGAATGAGAAAGTTACTGTTGGGTTAGAAGTGCATGCGTATCTCAATGTTGGCAAAGCAGGATCGAAACTTTTCTGTGATTGCCCGGCACAGTATAAAGAAGCTGAGCCGAATGTCAATGTGTGCCCCATCTGTACTGGAATGCCCGGGAGCAAGCCAATGCTTCCGAACAAAGCTGCTTTTGACAAAGTGATTGCTATTGGGCTGTTGTTGGGGTGCACAGTCCAGAAAAAACTCGTATTCCAAAGAAAGCACTATGACTACCCCGACCTTCCGAACGGCTACCAAAGAACAATCTCTGGGAGCTACAGCACGCCTGTTGCTGTGAAGGGAGACTACAACGGCATGGGCATCTGGGAAGTGCACTTGGAAGAAGATCCCGCGAAATGGGACCCACGCACCGGCGAGGTAGACTACAATCGTTGCGGCGTGCCGCTCATTGAGATCGTGACTGCGCCCGAGCAGATGACTGTGGAAGAGGTGAGAGAATGGTTGCGGGGGTTAGTGACATTACTCCACTACATCGACGCGTTGCCTGAGGGAACCGGCATTAAAGCGGATGTGAATGTGAACGTTGAGGGACATCCACGCGTTGAAGTGAAAAATGTGAATTCCTTTTGGAGCATTGTGCGCGCGATTGAGTACGAAGTGGAGCGGCAGAAAAAAGTGCTGGAAGAAGAAACAGAAGTGGAACCTGAGACCAGGGGGTGGAGGGAAGACCAGCAGATCACCGTGAGCATGAGGAAAAAAGAAGGAGCAAAGGACTACCGCTTCATTCCTGAACCAGACTTGCCGATGATTCTTGTCAACGATGCGTGGGTGCAAACGATTCAGAAAAGCTTGCCTGAGAGCCCTGACGAGAAGACAAAGCGCTTTGTGAAAGAGTATGGATTAACTCCGCAGGATGCGGGAGTGTTAACGAGCAATCTTGAGCTTGCTGCATTATATGAAGCCGTTGTTAATGGGGGAATTGATGCGCGCTTTGCGATGAAATGGCTGCGACGCGATGTGCTGCGCCTGATGGATGAAGAACATCTCGAGCACGTCACTCTTGACAAAGAACAGACCATCGCTTTGCTGTTCCTCCTGCAGGAAGGGGCGATAACCGACGTTGTGGGAAGAAGGCTCTTGAGACGGCTGATGAATGAGCGCTTTGATGTTGAACAAGAAGTGAGAGCCTCCAATTTGGGGGCCATCAGTGACGACAACGAATTGAGGAAATTGTGTGAAGAAGTCGTGCGACAGCATCCCAGGGCAGTTCAGGACTTTTTATCGGGAAAGCAGCAGGCTTTTGATTTCTTAGTCGGGCAGGTGATGTATCAAACAAAGGGCAGGGCTGATCATGGCGTGGTGACTGGACTCATGAGAGACTTATTGGAACCACGAAGGTCATAGTATTGTTTTTGAGCCCCGGTTGTGGAAAGCTTTAAAAATTCACAACGCCTTCCTTTCCCCATAGCCCCTGTTGCGGGACTTTTTTAACGATGGACATTGAAGAATATCTGGCACAAAAACGCACCCTAGAGAAGAAAAAAGACGCTCTGGAGTCCCGTGAAAAACTCAAGCAGAAGGCAGAAGACACCAAAAAAGAATTCTTAAAAGAAGTCCAGAAGCCAGTGCTTGCGAAAGACGTTAAGCAGCCAATGCTTGCCGGCAAAGAAACGCCCACTGCACAAGGACCAAGACCTTCTCCTGGCCAACCTGACTTTTATGAGCCTATGAGGAAGATGATCATTTGGAATATGATCTTGCTCTTTGTTGTGGTTGTCATGGGCTTTGTGCTCTTCTTTTTCTTGAGCGGCGACCGAGAACAACCGGTCCTTGTTCCGCAATCTCAGACAACAACGAAACCAACGGACCAACAAACAGGAACGAATCAGAGCAATGCAACAGAAAGCACACAAACAATACCAGTGGACAACGAGACTGAGTACTATGAAGGTCCTGAGATTGACTTTTCAGCACGCGATTTTGATAAAGCACACAACACAGGACTTGGAGCGTTTGATGAGGATGGCAGGCTTCCTGATGGTGGTGTGTTGACCATTGCCGGCGGTCGTTATGGCGATTTAGAGCTGAAGATCGTCAATGAAGAAGCGAGCAGGATTATCTGCTTCATTGGCCGAACTGTCAAAGTGGACACTAACTTCGATGGAGCGACGTATGAACTTGATGATGAAGACGAAAAGCACCTTGTCTTTAAGCTCGGCCCTGCAGAAACTGACACGGCAACTGACACCATTCCCGGGCAGTTTTCTCAGGGAGTGTATGAAGGAAAGGGAAGAATCTTCGTGCGTTACGATGCTGCCTGCTACTACTGCACGAACGATGACTGCAAGACGGACGGTGGAGACAAGGGTTATGATGAATACGGCGAAACAAAAGCCGGCGTTGTGGTGAGGGTATCTGCCAATCCTTCGGCTGGCAGCGGCAACAGTACAAATAGTACGAACTAGCTTTTGACAAGTTCTCTATAGAGATCACGAATACTATCTTTTACCCGGTCGTATACTCCCCGCTGCTCATGCTTTTCAATGTCTGAGACGACGTCGCCGACGAGATTGTAGACGTTCTTTCCGACGATTTTTACGACATCGTAGGTTTCCGCGGTGTAGTAGTACAACACGAGAATGAAAACCACAATCAATACTATGGTCGATGGTTTCATGACTTTCTGCAGAAGCGCCTTTTCTTAATAAGTGTTTGGTTACTTTAGAATAATGTAGAAGCTGGCGATGGCGACTCCGGCTGCGATGAGCATACCGATGCCTGAAGGTTGGGCGCCGATAGCTGCTCCAGTGAGGCTCGTGCTTACTTTGCCCAGATATGAAACTGCGCCAGCAAGGAGGATCAACGCTGCTGCTCTTCCTAAGCCTTCTTCGACGACGTCACCAAGGTCTCGTGTTTTTCTGCCACCTAATAAGCCCCTGCCCCAGGGGATTGTTTGTTCTGTCTTTTTCTTTGGGCGGAGTGTTTCAGAGAGCGTCGCTAATCCTTCTTCTAGTTCTCTTCGGTTACCATCCCTTTTGTATCTTTGGATCAAGAACTGAAGAGCATACGCCGCTTCCAACTTCGTGCCAGCCAATCGT
>CAZDTM010000004.1:0-27924 GCA_964508385.1 Candidatus Woesearchaeota archaeon
AACCAGAGGGGTATGGAAACATCTCGAGAACGTAGAGTTTCTTTTTCTTGGAATCTTCTTTGGTTTTGAAGAGGCCTGCTTCTTGCCACTTCTTCTGCCATTTTTTGGCCATGGTTAAGAGAGATTCCATGCTACAGACGTTTAGAACGAGATTTAAAAAGGTTTGGAGTTTTTTCTTCTTGGGGCAGTGATATCTTTCTTTTCTACAGGCTGACAATTACTTGCTCACGAGCTTTATTTTCTGTGTTTTTGTCATCCCCAGCAGATCTCATCTTATGGAGGCAGTATACTGCTGCCAACGTCAAACTTTTGGTTTTGGAATTCCCTCAAGGTCAGTATATCATCGCCCAAGTTTATTGTTTCCTCGCCTTCTTCTACGTACACTTTGTTGTTTGACATTTTGAATCCGACAGTAGCATCATTCTCTATGTTAAGGATTCTACCTGTTCTTATGTTTTTGAGTATGTTTCCCGTTATCTCGACATTTCTCGGTGCTAATCTGTAGGGGCCATTTTCAGTGGCTCGAAGGGAAAATGCAACGTCAACATCATCAAGGATATTATCCTTGATCAGGCACCCATCACAACCCTCAGCAGCGATTGTTCCCCTGAATTTGTAGTCTGATAGCAGGTTTATGTTTCTGAATGTGTTTCCTATTGCTCTCACATTTTCTGCCATATATTTTAATGAACCATCTGAATTTTTGCTGTCCCAATTATTCCAGCAACATCCACCCAGAACCATGGCATGAACGTTTACATCGAGGTTATAGAATTCATTATTGATGTATGATACGTCTTTAGCTCCGGCCTTGGCCCAGATTGCTGGCGACGTCACCCTCAGTGATGCGTCATTGTCGTGGAATTTATTCCCTATAACATACACACGGTGGGCTCCGAAGATATCGATTGCCTCATTCATAAATCTGGAGAAGTCGTTGTTGAGGAACAACACATCAGAAGAACCGGTTATGGTTTTTATGTCTTCTTCTCCTCCACCTATGAGGGTGTTGTCTTTGATGATGTTGTGGCTACCAGCGTACAGCATACAATTCTCAAGACACCCAGTAAATGTCAGGCCCTCTATGATGAGATATTTGCCCTTTATGCTTGAAAGAGGGTCGTAGTGGCCGTTCTTTGGTCCTGGTTTTATTCCCTCTGCGGCCATTTTTTTCAGCTCTTCATACGTTGTCCCGTGGTCGAGAATGACTCTTTCTTCTTCATACGCGAAGACCTTTATTGGTTGCGTTAGCTCTCCAACGAATTTTATTTTTATGCCTTCTTCCGCTATGTTATAGGTTCCTGCCCTCAATGCTATGGCGTCACCTGGCTTTGCTTGTATTCTTTCCAGTGCTGATAAATCCTTGAATGGCTTGTCGATGGAAAGCCCGTCATTGCTGTTGCTCGCTTTTGGATCATTAATGGCAATATAGAAGATTCTTTTTGGCCTAGCATCCATCATAACCTGAAATTCTTCCGGTATTTCTTCTGACGATGAACTGGTTGACGTCTTAAACTCTGTTCCTTTAGGCTGCGCTTCTACTGCTGGTGGCTCTTCTGATACACTTTTCTCTATCCCTTCTGTTCTCCCTTGTTTTTTTTCTTTGCTTTTTTTGTTCCCGCAGCCACTAAGGACCAACAGAAGTATAATAAGAAGAACAAGAATCCAAAGAATATATTTTTTTCCCATCTTTTTTTAAAGTGCTGGTTGTATTTAAAACTAACCCTCAGAGTGCATTGTCAAGTTAAACGTGGCTGAAGGAATGTTACGCGGTTGTCGCCTCACCCAACAGCAAACTGCCAAAGATCAGAAGGCTCTAGAAAGTTTATTGCGTGGGAATTTCCAGAAGATATTTCTTCGCTTGATGAGTTAGTGGACATTGATATCTGATGCGACGACAAAAAATCTCTTAATCAAGTTTTCACGCGTCTTTTCTTCCTCTGTGCCAACCCAAATGATCTGAGATCTTTTCCGTTAAATAGAAACTGTATCCCACGTTTGCGATAACGAGGCCCAAGGTTACATCATTCTGGCTTAAGCTTCCTCCAAAGATGTTTCTTATTATTTCAAAAATAAGGTAAAGCACAAAAAGGATGAGCAGCCACTTCAGTATGATTCTCCAGGATATCATATTTATGTCACCGCCCGAACAATAAACCAAACAATCATGGCAATCAAGAGAAGCAGCATAACGAGATCAAGTGGGTCCTTCTTTGGGGTTATCATGCTCTTGTTAAGGCTGGTTTGTATAAAAAGTTTTCTTAGACATTTCCCGAAAGTTTACAGCAAAGAAACCCTTAAAAAAGCAGGTTAGTTGGACATTTTCAGGCGGAGGTCGCATAGCCTGGTCAATTGCGCGAGATTCAGGGTCTCGTACCTTAGTGGTTACCAAGGTTCGAATCCTTGCCTCCGCACTTCTTCTTTAGCGGCTTGGAGTTACTGCCCTTGTGACTACTCTCATTAGCCAATCCGCGTTAACAACTCTCTTGTCAGTCGATAATAATGGGTGAGCGACGTTGTATCTGGTCCTTGACGAAAGAGGTTGTACGTACGCGCCTCATCGAGGACAGGAAGTGGTCCGTAGTGCTCTCCGCAGTCATGAAGGGCTTCTTCAAGTTTTCCGGTGTCCCGGCGTGCTCCCTCTGTCGTTTGCTCAGGATTAAAACGAAGAACTGGAAGAATTAATTTTCTTCCCGGCAATAAGAAGTAATGGCCACTGAGGCATGTTGGTTGGACCAAGAAAGCACGCCAGTCCAGCCTTTTTTTGTGACTGTCTACAAGAGTTATATAAGCACGCAGTTGAGACACTAAAGCAGAACCTTCCTCCGATACCCGCCGCCTGTCGTTCCTGTTAAATGCTTTCTGAATTCTGGCGAGACCGTCTATGAACTGGCCGAAGAAGATCATGTGTTCTTGGATGTTCTGAGAGGCAGAGTTAATGCGTCCAAACATAATGTCTACTGCCTGCTGTTCATTGTCCGCACAGTCATAGAAGAGGTGTGAAAATGGTCCGATCTTGCCTGGACTGTGGCCTTCTGAACGAAGAACAACTGGAGCAGTCACTGCTGTAATGAGGGCCTGTTCGAGAGATGCGAGACGGTAAACTCCCAGATCATCAACGTCTAGGGTTAGCTGCGATGCGCCATCTTCTGCCATGTGCCTTCACAATGAGACCAATGCATTCCTCTGTATAAAAAGATTGTTCTTTTTTCTCGAGCTATTCCCAAACCTTTAAAACAGTAGCATCGTCCACATTTAGTTGTGGGCCCGTAGCTCAGCCTGGATAGAGCGTCTGCCTTCTAAGCAGAAGGTCGTCGGTTCAAATCCGATCGGGCCCGTGACTTTTTTAGTTTGGTTGTTTCTCATGAAGGGAGTGGTCTCACCCTAAAGAACCGGGTGTAAACTTGCAGACGCAATGAAAATGTTTATATCCTCTTTTTATGTGATGACGGGATGAATCGCGAGCGTGCATTTATCAACCAAGTCACTGCAAGACTCGACGAGATTATTGAACCACTTCTCACACGAGATGCATCCGGGGGGTTTAAGGAAGAATTTGGATACCCTCGAAGAAGCTCTCCCTGGCCAGGCTCTTTCTCTGGGCTCGCTGAATGGATGATTGCCTATGAAATGCCGCCAGATCATACTAGCACTGGGCAGGTTCTTTTTTCCCATTGTTTCTGTTCAGTTCCGCCACTGTATCCGAACCGCGGATTCTATGTTAACCTTCGGTTCGTTGGGGACAACCTCGAGGGAGCTCTCTTTGAAATGAAGAGGGTGTTGGAACACGTCAAAAAAAGAGGAAATTGAACAGCCTGCGCTTCTTCAGAATGAAACCTCACGCGCAGTCTTCTTGGCAGTTGCACTTGTTTTCGCCACCTCCGCATGTGGCATCACCGCACTTGGCGCACACAAACGATTCATCTCCGCCAACCTCGCAGTTCTTCGTTTCTTTACTGACATAGAGATCTGGAATTGGTTTTAAGCCCGGGCAACATTCTTTCTCCGGCGCCATCATGATGTCACCACGTTGCCCTTCAGTGATGCAGCCAGCGGGACCCGCTTTTGTTTCTTCTGGCTGCCTTTCCACCATGAAAAGAATGAGAATGACTACCACAAGAACGACGGCGTAGACTGCATGTTTTTGTTTTATCATTGTGGATGTGGTGTTTATTCTTTATTAAAAACTTCCTGCTTACTTATCGGTGTTCTAGAAATGAGGTACATGATCTCTGTGAGGGTATCTACGCCTTTCTCGGCACGTTTGACGAAACTTATATAAACAAACTTCTCGCCATTCTCCACTCTGGCACCGTCGCCAAGTCCGGTAAGGCAATCGATGTTCCTCAAGAACAGTTGAACCTGCAGCCGGAAGGCAGCGAGCGATAACTCGGGGGTTCAAATCCCTCCGGTGCCTTTATTATTCTACTCGTTGAATGGCTTTGCTCTTTCCCTTCACCTTCATCTCTTTGGCTAAACGTCCAATCACCTTGTCAAACCCGCTGCCGTACTGAGCAGCGACTTTTTTTCTGAACGCAAATTCGTAGGGGACTCCGCATTGAACTGCAAGATCTCTCAGAATACGTTTCCGCTCAGTCCCTTGCACTTTTAACTTCGGATCGATTCGCATCGCATACGCTACGAACTGTTCGTCAAGAAAGGGGACTTTTAACGCGATGTTAAATTCGCCTGCGATTGCTTGATCTCTGGCGATGTCCCTTGTTTCAATGTTTGCTAATCGATCCCAGCACTTCTCGTGAAAGGAGGAAGAATTATTTTTCATCCACTCGACGTGCATCTGGTATCCGCCGAAGATCTCTTCTGCTCCTAGACCGCTCATCAGCGTCTTGATTCCCTGGCGCTCCGCTTCTTGGCAGAGAACATAGCCCACAGCGCCAACGCCCACATTTATCGGGTCGGTTTCCACGCCTTTCTTGCGTAGGAGGGCAATAACGTTCTTGATGACGGCGTATGCTTGTTCCTTTGAAAGCATTTTCATCGTACATTCCCACCCCATCTGGCGAACAAGACGCGCCGCTTCGTGCTGATCGCTCGATCTTTCCACCCCCACGCTCACGAGGGACGCTGGAGAGCTAATGGCCGCGAGCAAGGACGAATCAACGCCGCCGGACAAACCCAAAAGAAATGGCTGTGGAACACGAACTGCTGAGATAAGCAAGGACTGCAGCTCTTTGAGAATGCTCTGTTTCTCTGTCAGGAGCGGCTGTTGCAAGAGACGTACACGTAGGCGTTCAAACATGAAAAAAGAAAAAGAAGAGCTCTTTAAAGAGTTTATCTCTTTCGAGCTCGAGCTTCGTAGTCAGCCATCTTCTTTGGAGCTACGGCTGCGCTCTTCTTTCGCCCGCTCGTGAAAATCAAGCGGATGAAGAAGATGGCAATAATGACGAGGATGATATTGACAATCACCCAGAACACCGTGCCACCGCTGCCGCTGAAATCAAAGGAGGGCAAGCCGGTTCCAGCTGCTTCTTGACCCACATCGATCGTGAATGGCTGGGTAGCCACAACGCGACCATTGGCCAGGAGGCTGACTGAACCAGTGTATCTTCCTTCTTCAACGTCTTCATTGACCCTGAAGTTGAGGTTGACTGTGGTTGTTTGCCCAGGCATAAAGGTAAATGTTTTGTCTGCTGATGCCAGAGCAAAGCCCTCTAGGTTGCTGAGAGAGAGCGTGTATTCAACAGGTTCGTTCTCTTCATTGGTGACCTGCACAGACACTGAAGCTGATGCTCCTTGCGAGGCTGTGATGAGGTCGTTGTCCAACGTCACTGTTGCTTGGGCCCCTTCAGTACCGCCAGTGGTGCCGGTTGGCGTAGGCTCGTTGTCCTCTTCAACACAGAGGTTCTCCACGAGGAAGGTGTCTGTGTTGGAACTTCTTGTATTGTCGTAGAACGTCTTCACGGTGAATGCAAGAGGCGAGGTTGCAACAGGGCCGGTGATTGGCACATTGAAGAGCTGGGATGTCATGTCATCCTGATTCAGCTCGATGTTGCTATATCTCTCAGCGTAGTTCAAGTTCTGGCTGGAGAGTTCAATAGCGATCCTTCGCTCATCAGATCGTCCCATGTTGGTCACATCAATGGTGACTCCAAGACTTGATGTGTCGCAGGATATTGCTGCCGGGCTCACGACAATTGGCTTCTTGATAACGATGTCGTGGCTGTTTCTTGTGACTTCTATCGTGAAATCAGAGGGGAAACCGTGGAATGCCCCGTTTTCATCCTTTCCAGATACTGAGACATCACATGTTGAGTCTCTGTCTTCTGCGTCGCTGTCCACAGCAATGTTGAAGGTTTCTGTTGATTTTTCATCGCCTGGAAGGTCTCCGGCGTCGATGTTTTCATCATCAGTATCGAAGTCTCCGCTGTTTTCGCAGGAGAGTGTTAAGTCGATGTTCTTGATGTCGATGTTTTCTTGATCGTCGAGCGTGTTTTCCAACTCAACTTCAAGTTCGATGCTGTCGCCAGGGGAGACGTCTTTGATGTTGTCTCCACCATCGGTATCGAGTGATTCTGTTCTCTTTCCGTTCACTACCGCCTTCATCTTGTTGATGTCCAGCGTATTTTCACGTTGCATGTCGATAGTAACCTCGAGGGTGAGGGTGTTGGTAACGTCTTCTATCGTCACTTTTAAGACGTCGAAGGCTCGTTCAAGAAAAGTCTGTTGGTCAACAGCGTCGAGGTTTGCTGGGATCATGGTGTCAAGTTCCAAAATTGCATCACCATTGGCGTCTACAGTGATTGGTGTTGAGCTGAACTCGTAGAAGACTTGGCTTGGGGAGTTGTAGCTCTTCTCGAGGTCTGCAAGATTATCAAATGTTTTTCCTGTTGGGACTTGAGCAACAGTAAATTTTGAATTGAGTCCTACCACACTCTTAATCTTTACTTGTACCCCCGGAAGAGCTGAATTGACAGCTATGGTCGCAGTCACGGGTCTGATCGTTGGACCGTCATCATGATCTGGATTTGATGCGACCTGATTATTATCACCAACTGTTACTGTTGGCGTTGTTGTAGATAGAAGTGCCAGTGCTGGCAAGGCTGTTATAGCGGCAAACATGATTGCTACCATGAACAGTAATGCAATTTTTTTCATAATCGAAACCCCCAAATTGTGTTATCATTCATAAGTTATGAATGCTTATATAAGCGTTGTGGTTGTATGGTTGCTTTATATATTTTTTGATTGTCGTTTTTTACTATGACTATTAGAATGCTCACTTCTTTTTTGCAAGCATCAAGTAGCCAATAATGATCAAAAGAGCTGCAATCAGCACATCGATGATGATCCACAACTCAAGAGGCAGTGCGTCTGCCGTGCTGCCTTTCTTGATGGCTGTTGAAGTAATCGTCATCGAAAGAGCTTCTGTCGCCACAAGGGTGGATCCTGAACGCACTTCAATGATGGCGGTTTGTGTCCCTTCTACCGCGTCCGGGTTCACGATGAAATCCATGAAGACCGTGCCCTGCTGGTGCGGCTCCAAGACAATGGACTTAATGGCTCCCTGCCCAATTTCATTGGTGTTGGTGAGAGAAAGCGAAAAGATCGTCATCGTTTCCAGATCATTACGCACCACAAGAGGAATGGTAATCTGCTCTCCTTGTCGCGCCTGCACGCTTTCTGTAAGAAGCGACAGTGATACAACGTCTTTTCCCTGGCTTACTGAGGAAGAAATGGTGTCGCAGGACATCACAGAAAGCAACAGCTGTCCTGTTTCTTTTCCGCTGTCGTGATTGACGGTGAGTTGGAACGGATAGGTTTTGACTTGCGCGTCCTCTGGAATCTCCAGCAAGAACTGCACAATCTCTGCATTGTCGTCTTCTGCAGAAAAAGCGTTCATGGAAAACGTGCCCGAGGATTCTGAGATGCCGAGCTCCTGGTTTTCTATGATGACTTGCACGCGGTTATTGTCCTTGGATCCTATGTTGATGACCTTGACTGTTGCCATGACCCCTTCACCGCACTGCGCTATGGCGGGGAAGAAACCGGTGCTCTCTTCATCAATGGCGATGTCTTTTGAGTCCAGCTTCATGTCGATGCTTATGCGGTCGGTGGCACAGTTACTATTTTCGTTGTCATCATCAAAGGCTTTGACAATAATGAAGTAGCTGTTGTCTTCATCGATTTTTCTCGCATCCAGAGGAATAACAAGCGGGAAGGAGAAATCGTCATCGTCGCCATTTTCAATGTTTTTTGTTGCTGAGGACGCGTCTGTTACTTCCGCATTATCTGAAAAGAGGAATGCGTCCACGCGGGCCTGGATGTCGTCATCACCGACATTTTTGACGTTGACCTTCATGTTGATGGTATTGCCGGGCTTGAAATCATCGTTCTCGTCTGGATTCTCAATTGTTGCGATTAAGCTTGAGCCTGCTACGCCGTTGCTGCAGATGTTTGGTTCAACAATGACTGTTAGACTGAACGTGTCAGATTCCCCAGAAACAGCGTCTGTAACGGTCACTGTGCCTGCATAGGTTTCAAAGTCAATGCGGGAATCTGCATCGAACGTCATGGTGACTGTTGCATTCGTGCCCGGCTGAATTTCTCCAGGATCTGAGAAAGCCAGCGTTATCTCGTCCCCGTCATTGTCTGTGAGATCCAGATCATGTGTAAACGTGAGATTTGCTGGAGAAGCCCCATTGTTTTGAACAGTAAACGCAAGTGTTTTTGTTTCGCCCCGATCAATCGTGAGAGAAAGAGTTCCTTCCATCACATCGATACTCTGTGCAGAAACTTTCAAGAGGATCATCGCTACTGTGGCGACGACGAGAAGAATGTATCCCAGCGCTTTGAGGTTCATGGTGGCTCCTATCTTTGTTGTTATTCTTTAGTTACGAATGGTATATAAAGTTTGCTATGAAACCAAACGATAGACTGAAAAGAGTGTTTTAACTCTTACTATGATGCGCGCAAAAGAAACGGGAGTTATGGAAAAGGCATGGAGAAAGGGCATGCACAAGCTCTGCGTGGTGTATCCTAATCTCTCTTATGGCGGAGTGTACTGCCTGGGGCCGCTTTTGGTGTACAACCTTGCAAACATGCAAAAACAGTGGCTGTGCGATCGCGCCTATCTTGACAATATGCAGCCCCTCAGAGAGTATGACCTTGTCGGGTTCACGTTTCAGTATGAGCTTGATATTCACCATATCCTGAAGATCGTCAAGGAACAGGGAGTGCAGAAAGAGAACGTGGAGAGACCGCTCACCTTTGCCGGTGGGCCGTGCGTTACCAATAATCCAGATATCTTGAAAGATGTTGTTGACTTCTTGTTCGTCGGCGACTGTGAAGAGAGCCTGCCTCGCGTGTTAGAGATTTTTGAGGAAGGCATGGACCGTGAGAGCTTTCTTGACGCGATCGCCGGCCTTCAGGGAGTGTATGTTCCCGGGAGAACTCGAAACATAACGTCTGCAGTCGTGAACCTTGATGACGTGCCGTATCCGCTTTATCAACCGCTGCCAGAGAACATCGACAAACGCTTCGTGTTTGGGGATGCTTTTCTTCTTGAAGTTGAACGCGGATGTCCTTTTCGCTGCACGTTCTGCAATATTCCTGGTCTCTATTCTGGGTTTCGCTACAGAAGCCTTGAAAATTTGAAGAAGATCGTTGATGATGGTCTTGCCGCGACACAACGGCGAAAGGTTGTGATCTATGCGCCGACGTTTGCTCATCCTGAACGCAAGGCATTGTTACGCTATTTGCTCTCGAAAGGCGTGACTTTTTCCATCCCCTCGCTGAGGCCGGAGTACGTTGACCTTGAGGAACTGCAGCTTATCAGGAAGGGCGGCCAGAAAAGCCTGACGTTTGCTCCGGAAGCAGGAGAAACCTTGCGCCTTCAATTGAACAAACGATGCAGGGATGAAACGTTCTTTGCTGCGTTCAGATCTGCGCAGGAGGCGGGATTCAAGAAGATCAAGCTCTACTTCTTAGTTGGTTTACCACATCAAACAGAAAACGATCTTCGAGAGGCGGTTGCGTTTGTCGGTGCAGCAAAAAAAGAGTTTATGGGGTCAATCAGCGTTTCGGTGAATGTCTTTGTGCCCAAGAAGCTCACCGCTTTAGAGAACGAACCCTTCAGGAAAGGAGAAGCACGGCAACAGATTGCTTACCTGAAGAGGCACATGAACTGCCCCATGAAAGTAGATAACCTGTCAGTTGTTTTGCAGGAATGGAACATTGCGCATCGCGGATTATGAGGCCCTCAGCTTTTTACTCGCTGGGGAGTCATCAACTTCGTGTGCTGTGATCAATTCTGTGAGGAATCGTCTCACGTTAATCTCTGCTCCAGGGGTACTAGCCGGAAGGGTAAAGTCTTCTTGGTGAAAGCCGAGGTCAATTGCTTCCTTCAACAGGCCCCTGATTCTTTCTCTTGTCCTTTCCAGCTCGCCGGCGCTCTCTGTCGTTCCCTTGAGTGCCTTTCTTCTGAGCATCCTTTCTTGAGCGTCTAGATCTTCAAGATCTCGGAGAATGGTTAACCTTTCTGTCTCTCTCCTTTCTCTATAGGCCCTCTGAAAGTCTGCTGGAGCTTGCATACCTATACCTAGAAGTCTCAGTGCGCGAACATAAGAAATATCGAGGCGACCGTCCCTCCGGAAGTACTCCGCCACCTTGTCGCCAACACGGAGTTCCCATTGAGATCCAAGAACCGATGGACCGCCGAGCAGCCCCATAAGACCATCTTCTATCGGTGGCCTGACCGCGGTGGCCTGACCCGACGAGGAAACTTCGTATTCGTAGAGGATGATGTTTCCTTCATACGAGAACCATTTATGGTGCTCTTGGCCTTCGAACCATTTATGGTGCTCTTGGTATTCAGCATGGCGTTCAGCATAGCGGCGGTCACGAAGCGGGAGAGTAATTTCTGCGGTGGTTGGATCCAGCTTAAATCCTGCATCAAGGATACCCAACTTTAAATTAGTGATGATTCTCGTTGCGCTTTCTTCTGGGGGGTGTATACCCATCATGTACGCCATCAAAGGGTATTGCGATTGGCGAACAAGCAGGAGGGGCGCTCCTTCCTTTCCTCTGAGCTGCGCTTGAAGCTCTTCATATGGCTTGACGGCTGCAGGGTTCAATGTTCCGTTGTGAACAACAACATAGTCCCTGGCAGAGTTTCCTGTTGATTCTCCGTTCCTGATTCTTTCCTGAAGCGCCACCATTCTTGTATTGGCTTCAGAAGCGAGGCGGTCCACATCTCGTTCGATGCTCTCAATCGCTGCAATCTCTGTTTCTAGTCCCATGTTTTTGTAGAAAACGACCTTCCTCTTAAACTCTTTGCTCCTTTAATGATTATTTTGGAAAGAATGAGAAAAACCCTTCCTCGGCCTTACGACCGAGGTTGGGTGCTCGTGCAACGATGTGCAAACGGAGGTTTTTCGATGCAAGATGGTTACTATGTAGTATTCCTGCCTTCTTTATAAGTATAGTGCAAACTTCTGCTAAAAAATAGTGAAAAATAGTTAAAATTTCTGGGGGCTTTTTTACTTTTACTATGAAGAATGTTTGCTCTGCCTCAATGAAAGGGGTATAGGAGCTTGTTTCTGCCCTGTTTGCTGACCCTAATGAGGCCGCGGCTCTCTAAGTCAAGAATCTTCTTTTGGGTGGTCGGGGCGGTGATATTAAACTCCTTGCCGACGTCCTTGAATGAGGTTGTTTTTCCCAGGACTGCGCGGTTTTTGATAAACGCCAAGATGTTTTTGACGTCATCAGAAATCTGCTGTTGTTTTGAGGTAGAGAAAGAGAGCTCTCTAAGCTCTTTTTCTAAAAACGAGAGATTCCTCTCGTTCATGAAGGAGGGATCAAGAGGAACAACAAGGGATGCTTTTGAAGCCATAATCAGATCATTGAGATGGGTGATAAACTTTAATACTTCGGCGAAGCTGTATTGAGTAATGAGGTAGTCTATTCTATCTAGAATGATGAGGGATGGCTCGTTTTTTGCGATAAAGTCTGCAATGATCTTGCTCAAAGACGGCAGACTGGAAGCAGTTTCATACACTTTATCTTTTGTTTCTTTGAGCCAGATGCATCGCGCCTTTTGAAGATTGTGGGCTTGAGTAATCGCTTCTGGACTTTGCCGGGCAATGCACAGGATGCGGTCACCTTTTTTTAGTTTCTCCGCCGCGATTTCGAAAACTGGCGTTGAGGAAGCGCCCTTGAAAAGGTAGGATGTTCCCGGCTCCAGAATGTACTCAAATTTCTCTTGCCTGTTCTCTTCAAGCGTAAGGTACCGCTTTAAGTCCGGGCTCCGCTTGATCATCTTGCCGACGCTGATCACCATGTTGTTAAAAACCCGAATGAGGTGCGTGAGTTCATCGTTTCGCTTTGGCTCAGGAACAACGACTTCAAAATCCCCTTTGCTTAACTGGGTTGCTGCTTCAGACAAATGATTAAGGGGCGTGATAATGGAGCGAGAGAGATAGATTCCAATCAATGCTGCACAGATCATGCTCAGGAGGGTCATGAGAACAAGAGTTGTTTTTGTTGTTCTGACTGCCCTGAAGGATTCCTCGTTGGCAATTTTATTGGTAGCGTACACCCTCAGTGAGACTTCCTCCAAGATGTTTGCTGCCTCATCAGCATAACTCGCTGCATCTCTTGTGAGCACGGAAAGCTGCTCTGCTGCGTCTGGCGTTCTCTTCCTGACTGTTTCTTGGGAAAGATAAAGGACGTCGTATGCCTTCTCATTGAAGAGCGTGTACTTCTCGACGGCATCGTCTATCTTCTCACGCAACGCTGGCTCGCTGATGAGGTTGTATGCGATCTCCTTGATCTTGACAAAGTTGGAACGCGATGATTCAAACTTCTTTTCTAAAGCAGAGAGTTCTTCTGCAGAACGAGCGCTGGAGAATTCCTCTGTTGTTTTGGCACTTTTCCAGATCGTGATGATAAGGTCATCAACTGTTTCCACGGTTGGGTTAGTTTTTGATGTGACCACCTTGAGCTTCTCGTTGATTGAGGTGGTGTAGAGAATGCCTAAAATGCCGGTGACTGCAACGAAGAGCGCGAGAATTGCCAAGGCGACCAGGAGCTTTTTTTGGATTTGCATGAGTGTAAGAAGCGGAGAGGTTTTAAATAGTTAACCACTGTTTTTCCTGCATGGTTCGTTCGCGCCATCATTCCTTTTACACTCTTGCGCTCAGGTGGATGCTGGCGCTTGCTGTCGTTCTCTTTTCCAACGTTTTCTTCGTTCTCTTTGCTTTTCCTACACGCTGGTTCAGCTTTTCCTGGCTGCAGCTACTCCATTCAACGGCGACCAGCACCGGCATGATCTTAACGCTGGGTTCTTATCAGGTTGAATTGATCCGAGCATGCATTGCTTCTGGAGCGTATGCTCTTCTTGCAGTGTTACTCCTTTTGACGCCCGGCCTTGGCTTCTGGAAATCACTCAACATGTTTGTTATCGGCAGCGTGCTTCTTCTTGCCATGAATGTCGTGAGAATTGTGGTGCTTGCCGAAGTGCTCTACGCTTATGGCACCAATCTCTTCTCTACAGTTCATCTTGCCTTCTGGCTTTTGATGTCAAGCGTCTTTGTTGCGCTGGTGTGGATTGCTCTCATCAAGAAGTTTCGTATAACTGCTATCCCTGCGTACGATGATTTACGGCTCGTGTACCTGACCCTGCGACGATGAACCTGCTTTTTTCTTTCTTCGCTTCATCACGTACCACGCGGTGACTGCCATGATGACAACAACGACGGTGAGAAGACCGAAATACTGGTCAAGAAAGGACATGATCGCCCGGCCAAAGTACATAATCAATAAAGCCTCCGCAAAAAACCTTGCTCCTCTGCTTAACACCGACATGAGAACAAACACTTTGAGGTCAACGTAGAACACGCCGGCGGCAATCGTGAAGACTTTGTAGGGGATGGGAGTAAATCCCGCAATAAAGATCGCCCACGCCTCATACTTGTTGAACAAGCGATGCACATGATCGATTTTTTTCCTGCTCACAAAGCGTTCAAGAACAGCATGCTCTCCTGTATATCCAATGAGATACCCGAACATCCCGCCCAACACGGATCCAATGGTTGTGATGAGCGCGAGGAACAGAGCGCTTTGCGGGCTCTCCAACGCAAGAATCACCAAGAGAAGATCCGGCGGGACGGGAAAAAATGAGGACTCGATGAACGCCAGGATAAACAAACCCCAGGCGCCCAATGGCTGAAGCGTCCGCTGCGTCCATTCAACCGTGGCATTTACGACACCCATGGCTTCAGCTCTCTTTGTGGCTCATTTGATACACGAGAAGATCTTCCCGCGTCAGCTTCTTTCCATGCTTGATCTTCTCTTCTACTTCTTTTATTTTCGTTTCAATAAGGGCGGCGCGTTGCTGATTTCCGTGCTGTTCGTAGGTCTTCTTTCGTTGGCGCATAAGAGTACTGGTTTGCATGAGCTTCTGCCCAAGGTTCTTGTTGAGAGACGCGAGTTCCTGCTTTGAGGTGAGAATAACTTTTTTCAACGTCTCTGTTTTTTCCCTCATCTCCGAAGCCTGCTTGGAAAGATCCATGAACTCCTGAACCTCATTTCTGTACTGAGTGATGGCATTTTGGAACTTTTGGTGATAGGTGTCTGCTTCTTGCTTGAGCTGCTCGATGTTCCTTGAGAGGTCGCGGGACTCTTTCAGGACAAGGCGCACTTGCTCTGCTTCCCCGAGCTGCTTACGGAGAAGGTGGATCTTCTGCATGAGCTTCTTCTCTTCTGTTAATTTGAGAGCTTCGGTTTCTATCTTTGATTCCAATTTTTGGATCGCTTCCATGATCCTTTCCGGATTGCGCGCACCTGGTGTTGCCGAGAATTTCTTTTTTTCCTCGTTCAGCTGTTTTGCTCGCTGGATGAGGGGATGGACTGCTTTGTTCAGCTCGTCCCTCTTCTTCTTCAGCTCCAGCTGGTGATCCCGAGCAGTATCAATCTCTCTCTTTAGTTTCTTTAGCTTGCTCACGATCTCTGAGAATTTTTTTACGGTTTCATCTTTTTCCCTGAAGAGAAACTCTTTCTTTTCCGCTGTTTGCGAGAGCGCCGACTGCAAATCAGTGATCTCTTTTCTGATCGTTGATGCTGTGTTTTCTGCAGTAAGAGCCATAGAAGACTACCTCTTGGGCTTGAGAAAAAAGAAGGGGGTGCTCTTTAAAAGAGTTATGGAGAAGAAAAAAGGAGATTGTCCGGATTTAACCGAACAATGCGCCTAAACCTGCAGCCGCAGCTTCAGCTGACTTCTTTTCTTCCTCTGGTTTCTTTTCTTCCTTCTTTGCGCCGTGATCTGCTGCAGGGGCTGCTGCTACTGCAACGGGCATGGCCGCTTCTTTGATCGCTTTGTCAATGTCGAGTCCTTTCATTGCGGCACAGAGTGCTTTGATTCGGCCGTCGTCGGCGTGTCCGCCGGCAGACTCAATGACTTTCCTGACTGTTGCTTCGTCGATTGGTTTTCCTAGTTTGTGAATGAGCATTGCAGCATACACGTATTCCATGGTCCTATCCTCCGTATTCTTCTTGGATGATCTGAATATTCTGGTTGTGAGCAGGATGAAGCCCTGACAAACCCGTTTGGTAGACGCTTTTTCGTGCTATCTCTTTTAAAAGGTTTGTGCTTCATCTGGCGGCTATGGGCTTTGAGGAACTTGTCCTTCAATGGCGGAAGCGGTTCGTTCTGCTTCTGAGAGCTTCTCTTGGAGGTTATCTGGAGAAACCACGCCAGAAGCATCAAGGACTGCTTTGGCTTGCCTGTAGGCCTTCTTGACGAGAGGCTCAACTGTTTCTTGGATAATAATGCCCGCACCCATGGCGAGAGCCAGGGCCTCAGCATGAGCATGCATGATCTTTTGGATATACTCTTCTTCGTCGATGGCAAGCACGGAACCCCGGATTACTTCGCCGTTTTCGTACACAGCAACGACATTCAAACCGAGCCTCATCGGTTCAACACCGAGTTTGGTTAAAATTTCTGCTGTTTTCTGATTGACTGCGTCGCCTTGTTTTGCGACAACTTTTCCTATCTTGATGTGAATCTTGCCTTCCTTCACTTCAGTTTTCAAACCAAGCATTCCAAGTTCCCCGATCATTGGACCGGGCGTGAAGGGCGTTGCGCCCTCCTCGATTGAAAGATCGGTTGGTGCTTTCTGGCCGGTTTTAATTGGTGCAGTTGTTCTGTTCTTATCAATAATCTTGTAGAGCATGAAGGGGTCTTCCTTGGTGAAGAGCAGCGCGATGTTGCCTTCGAAATGGCTGGCCAGCTGTTGAATGTTCTTCTTCTGACATTGCTCTAATGCGATAGTGATGTAACTTTTTTTGGTAATCTTGAAGACCACCTTATCTGTTAATGCCTTTCTGATCTTCTGCAGCATTTTTGTTGGCAGCGTGGAGAGGCTTACGACACCAATGACTGGATAGGCGTTCAGAAGGTTCAATGTTTCCTCTACTTCCCTCTTCTTGAACGATGAGAGGTGTGGTTTGTGCTCTGCCATGGTGTGAAAGCTATTCAGCGGCCCCCTTCTTTTTTGCTTTCTTTGGTTTTTGCTTCTCTTCTTTTACTGGCTCTGGGGTTGCTTCTGGCGGGAGGGTTTCTTGCTTTTTCTCCTGCCTTGGTTGCTGCTTCTTTTCTTTTGGTTCTGGTTTCTTGATTTCCCTGCGTTGCCCAACAATATCAAAAACGATGGGAGCGCCCATGGTCATTTTCAAGACGATGCTCTTGATGTTGTTCTTGTCTTGCGGGAGTGTTTGGAGGAGGGTATTGACAATAAACAGTGCGTTGTCTGCTATCGCTTCGTCGGGCATGGCTTCTGTACCGATGCGTGCTTTGATGGCAAGCTCATTTTTTGTTTCTATCTTGATTAGGGTCTTGAATCTTTTGACAACTTGTTCGACGTCGGCTGTTGATGGAATGATGCCTCCGGATTTTGGGCTAGGCATTAAGCCGCGGGGACCGAGAATTTTACCGAAGATGCCTGCTACTCTTGGCATGATATTCGCTTGCGCGATGAAGTAGTCTGTTTCTGCTGCCAGCTTTTTGATGGCCTTTTTGTCGAGTTTTGAGAATTGCTCTTCAGTAAAGACGTGATCGCAGTTTTTTTTGGCTTTTGACTCTAATTCTGGGCCAACTAACGCAGTAATCCTCACCTTCTTCCCGCGCTCGTGAGGAAGGGAGATGAAGCTGTTAACTTTGTCTTCTTCTTTTTTGAGATTCAGATTCTTGAGATTGACGACCAGGTCAATGGACTGGGAGAATTTTCTTTTAGGGGTCTCTTGACGGAGACTCTGAATAAAGGAGATGATGTCTTTCTTTTCCATTGTACTCTCCTACCGCGGAGGTAGTGCGTGCGAGTATTTGGAGAACGGGAATGTGGGGTATATAAGCCTATTGAAAGAATTTGCCCACTAAAAAATTCTATGTCCACCGAGTAATATTGCAACTAATCGCTGTTAGTTTCCCTTGTTAAGGGTTGCTCTGCAGAGCATAAACGAGGTTGAGGCGAGGAGGGCGTTAGCCCGACGAAGAGTTTTTGGGCGCAAATTATATAAAGAGCATCGTTTATATGCTCAATATGGAAACGGTTACCATTAACAAACAGGCTATTGTTGATCTTGTGAAAGTAAAGGGAGAATTTGATGCTATTGTTGAATCCATTGAACTAATGGGCGACAAGGAATTTATGGACTCTTACAAGAGGGCAAAAGAACAAATCAAAAAGAGGGAATTTGACGATTGGAATGCCTTATAATGTCCTACCAGCAAAGGAATTCTCGAAAGATTTTAGAAAACTAGACAAAGCTAACCAAGAGAGAATCAAGAAAAAAGTCGAAGAAGTAAGTTTTAGTCCTGAACGTTACAAGCACTTACATTACGACCTGAAGGGAAGCTGTCGGTTGTGGGTCGGGAAATTGCGTATTATCTATTCGTACAATGAGCAACTGCAGGAGCTATACCTTGAGAAGATTGTGTTTGGGCATGAGTACAGGAAGTAGATTACGCCCAAAAAATTGAATTTAATTGTTGTTATTCGCGGCCTTTCAACTGCGGGTTTCGCTGCGGCTCAACCACGCAGTATTCCCGGCCGCGAATAACCCTTACAATCAGTACTACTGCGGGAATTAAATCGTTAGGCCTGTTCTAATAAAACTCACCGCGATTGCCGTGATGAACAGGCCCATGATCCTCGTTGCGATGTCGCTTCCTTGCGTTCCTAGCACCTTGTAGAGAATGCGACAGTTTTTCAGCACCAGCCAAATGATCAGAATGTTGATCGCTCCTGCAACAAGCGGGATGAGATAACCGTGCGCATTAACGAGGATAATGACTGACGTGATGGAACCAGGACCGACCAACAAAGGGGTTGCAAAGGGGACAACGGCGAAGCCTGCTGATGCCTGATGGCGTTTTGGATCAAGAACGCGGAGACCAAGAGCGAATTTCAATCCGAGGATCAACAGCAAAAGTCCTCCAGCGATCTTAAAGTCAGACAAGGAAATTGAGAAATATTCTAAGATGAACGACCCAAGAAAGAGAAAGAAGACAAGAATGATGCCTGACCACACCGCAGTTCTTCTCGCATATTCTCCCATGAGCTTTTTGTTTCCGTTCTTGAAGAAACCAAGGTAGATGGGAATGAGCCCGATGACGTCAAGAATAACAAAAAGGGTCAGTGTTGCGTAAATAAGTTCGTGAACCACGTTTCGCGCCTCTTTTCTGGCCTTTCTGAGCAAAGGGATTATTTAAATATTGTGTTCTTCTTGCAGAGTTATCATGATTCTCAAGCGTATGCCGGAAGACTTCAAAGTCACTGAACTTCCCAAAGTCACTGAAGATCCACGAGGGGCATACTCTGTTTACAAACTAACGAAGAAAGGCATTGATACCTATGGCGCGTTGTTTGTCCTTCGCCGACGCTTCCACTTGAATCCGGGGCAGATCGGGGTTGCTGGATTAAAAGACAAGCATGCCCTCACTGTTCAGTACATCTCTATCCATGGAAGGCAAGGACCCGCATTGAATGCACAAGAGCCGAGCTTCACGCTGGAGTTCTTGTTTTATGCGAAGAAACCGATTCATGCGGGCTATTTGAAGGGAAATGCTTTTGCGATCACAGTGAGGAACATTGAACCAGAGTATCTTCCAATCCTGCGGCAACGCGTTGCCCTCGTAGAACGAGGCGTTCCTAATTACTACGGAGAACAGAGGTTTGGCAGCCATTCTGGAAGCAGTGCATTCATTGGGCGAGCGTTGATGAAACAGGTGTATGAGGACGCTGCAAAGATTTACCTGACCGCGTCTACTGATGGAGAGAGTGCAGCAAAACGGCATGTCAAGAACTTTCTTGCAGAACACTGGGGCTTGTGGGACGAGTGTTTAGTCTTTGTGAATCAGCGCGGCCAAGAGAGAACAATACCCGAACGTCTACTGACTCATTTGAAGAGATCGAACAATGATTTTTCTGGCGCCGTCAGGTTCATTCCACGATCATACGTAAGGCTATATCTTGAAGCCTACCAGAGCTATATTTGGAATGAAACCACCAAGCGCGTCATCCAAAGACTCTGCCAGAAAACTTTTTTCTTGCCTTATCGCGCGGGAGAGTTTGTGTTTTATGAGGAACTTGATGATGCTACCTTGCATGATCTTAAGACAGCCTCTTTTAGTTTCACTGAGATCGATGCGCCCTCATCTCTTTCAACCTTGATCCGCCAGGCTTTGACGGAAGTTATAGAAGGTGAAGGCATTACTTTAGCTGCGCTGAATAGGCCCCTCTTTGACGCCGGAACTCTGAGAATGAGAAAACTCTTGCTGTTTCCCCGCGATTTTCTTGTGTCCGAACCACTTGACGACGAGCTGTATCCCCGTCACAAGAAGACGACCATCAGCTTTTCCTTGCCAAAAGGAACGTATGCAACGATGATCACGAGGTTGTTGTTCAAGCAGTGATTAGACTTTTTTGAACACCACGACGGACATCATCTTTAAATCTTCCTTGAAGCCGATCTCTGCAATTTCTTTTCTCAAACGCTCATAGGGAATGGATGTTTTCACAAAGGACTGCTTTGCCAACACCTTTCCTTTTTTGTTCATGACGACGTGGGTTCGAATCACTTTATTTTCTTCTTCAAACGTCGTTGAAAAATATTCCTCGCCACCCTTCAGCGTCAGGCGCCTTTCTGCCAATGCCTTTTCTATATTGATGATGAGCCTTCCGCCCCTCTTGAGCAAGCGATAGAGGTGCTTAAAGTAATTCAGCACTTCCCTCTCAGAGTTCAGGTACGTCCAAAAGAAGAGGTGATCATACTTCTCCTTGATAACAAAGGGGCCGCTGTAGGAAAAAACGAGATCGTACTTTTCCTCTCCCCGGATCTTTTCAAGGTTATTATCGTATACTTTGAGCTTTGGCAACTTCTTTTTCAGCAATGTCAACATTTTTGGAGAGTTCTCCACTCCCTCCAGTCGACAGAAGGACGTGATTTTCTCTGCAGCCTTTCCTGTTCCCGTGCCAAGTTCGAGCACAACGTCTGTCTTTTTGAGAATCTTCTTCATGAAGCTTATGAAAGGAGCGTAGTCCCGGTAGCCCGCTTCCATAATCTGATCATAGTACCTTGCTGCAGCATCAGAATAGACGTTTTGTTTATCCATTGTGCCCCCATGGTGGTGTATATGCTTTCGAGATATTTAAAAGTTTGGTTTAAGAGGGTTGTGTTATCACTTGCCGGTCTTCACCCCTTCATGCTGGCATCAGCGCCCACGGGCATGGTTCAATGGCGACTAGATTGGTGCCTGGAATCCTTATGAAGAAAACAGAGGATGAGACCCCGGGTGACTGCTTTCTGCGTATGAGCTTGGGGGGGGTATTTCCGCCTGTGGAGCTACCTGCTTTTCTCTAAACGTGCCACATACACTTTTTCGAAATCGAACGAAGCTGCATCAAGAATTTTCATGGTGTATCCTGCCTTTCCTGCTCGCTCCTGAATGTTTCCTGACAGGGAAGAGAACGCGAGGAGGATTTTTCCCGTTGGCGCCAGATATTTTTTTGCTTGCCTCAAAAATCGTTCAATGGTTTCGTGTCCTTTTTTTCCACCGGTTGTGGCAAGAGCGGAGTCTGCCGGTTCTTTTGGTTCTTCTGGCAAATAGGGCGGATTAAACATGATCAGGTCAAACTGTTGAGGCTCAATGCCTTCAAAGAGGTCTGAGACATGAGCAGACATCCCTTTTTTTCTGACGTGCTCTATGCACTCCGGATTGATGTCGACGGCAAGTACTGTTTGTGCATACTTTTGTGCTTCTTGTGCGAGAATACCTGATCCTGTTCCCATATCAAGAACGTTTCCTCGTGCATATTTCTTAATGTATTTCTGAAGGAGGTACGAGTCCTCTCGAGGATCATAGATCATCGTTACAAAACTCGCTTAAGCACATGTTCGAGTTCTGGTAAGCGATCGTACTTGGTGAGGTCTTTCTGATCAATCCAGAGATACTCTGTGTGTTCTTTGTCTAAACGAATGAGGGGCTTCGTTTTCAATCGTATCATCAGGGGGTGGATTATCCACGTTTTTCCGATCGTTTTATCCTCCATCCGGTAAATCTTTCCTTTCTTGACGCTCGCCACCTCTGCCTTTGTGATTCCCACCTCCTCTTCTATTTCCTGCAACGCTTTCTCTTCTACTGACTCCAATTCATCGAGATGACCGCTGATTGCGTTCCACTTTCCCTTATAATGAGCGACGTGCTCGCTTCTTTTCAGGAGAAGAATCTTATCATCGTACCACAGAAAGCACACTACGACCGGCATGTGCGTTGATGATCGATAGTCAATTCTTCCATCGTTGAAGCGCGGCAGTTTCTTGGCTAGCTGACGGACGAGAAGCGGAATCGTGCTTTTCTTTGCTGGCATTTGGCATCATTCCAGTGCTTTACAATACTCCTTTACTCTCTGAAGGATGGACGGCAGGTACATCTTTTCTATCTTTTCCTCAAATAATGTTCCCACCTTTTCAAATTCTGTGATCCGATAGTTATTGTTTATTTTTTCCACTAAGTAGATGTCTTTGAGTCTCTTGATTTGCCGCCGGATATTTGAAGGGGCGATTCCCTTCAACGGAAGTTTCCCCCTCTTTCTCAGAGCAATTGTGTCCTTTTGAATGTCTTCTGAAGAAAGTGCTTTCTTTTTCTTTGCCGAGGCAAGGAGAACCTGGAGGACGTCAACCATGATGTCACGCGAATCTCCTGGCTGAAGCAAACCGAGGGATAAACACAGCTTACGAATGAGCTCCCGGCGCGGCATGCTATAGGCCTTTTCATACCGGCGTAGTGTTAGCTCTGCCAGAGGAACATCACGAGAAATGGTTTTAGGCATTGTGAGGGCGGCGCGTTTCTTGTTTAAAAGTTTTTGGATTTGCTCATGAAATCTTTTTATACTCCTTTTTCTACAAGAAAGGCATGGCTGACTCTTTTCTTGATCTCTGTGCCAGAAAGGTCCTCGCGTCCAAGAAGGTGCGGCACATTCCCCGGGTTTACGTCAAGAAACTTCTTCACACAGAGCTTGCCAAAGAACGGGAATTGCGAGCCCTCTTTTCTCAACCCGCCCTTGATGAACGAGTCTTTCGCAGAAAGATCGTGAAAACTTTTCTTCGCCGAATCCGCGGGCTCTTATTTGAACGCGTTGGCGTGTACCGTTCACAACAGAGCAATGCACAACAAGAAATTTTGGGCGCGCTTCAGCGTCTTCCCCGCCCTCAGCTTCAAGAACTCTGTGAAAAAGCCTTGCGCCTCCATGCTTCTTCGCGTGAACGTCTCCTTTTTTATAGGGAAGTTTATCGTCAGATCTTTTTCCTCACTGGCGTTCCTTCCACGATTCTCGACGTTGGGTGCGGACTGAATCCTTTCTCTCTTCCTTTCATGCACCTTCCCCCTCTTCGGTATACTGCCCTTGAGCTGAATGAACAAGACTGCGCCCTTGTTGAAACCTTCTTTCGCCACCTTGATGCAAAGATTCTTCTTGAAGGAAATGTCCGGTGTGCTGACATTGCAGATCCTTCTATTCTTGAACGCCTTTCCCAATGCTCTCCTTTTGATGTCTGCTTCTTGTTTAAGATCGCAGAGATCGTTGAAAGAAAGAAAGGACATGCTTTTTTTGAGGGATTGCTGCGCACCCTTCCTGTTCGTTACTTTGTCGTCAGTTTTTCCACAAAAACGCTTTCTAACAAGCCCATGAAAAAACCAGAACGCCGGTGGTTTATGCTTCTTCTTACGCGCCTTGGATGGACGTGGAGCTCCTTTGCAATAGAGAATGAGGTGTTTTATGTGATAAAAAAAGACTACACCTCAAGAGAAAGCAACGCGAACATGACGCCAATGCCCACCAAAAAAGAAACCAGCTGAATCAATGATCGGTGAATCAACGTTTCCTTGTGAAGCTCTGGGATCAGGTCTGCTGTTGCGATGTAGATGAATCCTCCAGCAGTAAATGGAATGAGAAATGAGAGAAAATTTTCTACTCTGGAGAGAAAGACAAAGGTCAGGACTGCACCGAGGACCGCTCCCAATGCCGCATAAAAGTTGTAGAGGAGTGCCTGTCCTCTTTTGAGGCCTGCGTGAAGAAGAACGCCAAAGTCCCCGATCTCCTGCGGGATTTCATGGAAAAAGACCGCGAGAGTTGTAGCGAGGCCGAGCGAGAGACTCGTCATGTAGCTTCCTGCAATAATAATGCCATCCACGAGATTATGAAAAAAGTCTCCAATGAGATTCATGTACGCAAGAGAGGAATGTTGGTGGTGCTTGTTGTTCGTATGGCAGTGCCGCCATTGCACAAACTTTTCCAGAACAAAGAAAGCGATGATACCGACAAGAATGCCGAAACTCGTTGAAAAGGTAAATCCTTGTTCTGCTGATTCTGGGATAAGGTGAAGGAATGCGTCGCCGAGAAGCGCTCCTGCGGAGAAGCTTACAAACAAGATGAGAAGCCTGCTCAGAACTCGCTTGTTCATTGACAGGGTAAGAATGCCAACGAAAGCGAGCAGGCTGATAATGCCCACAGAGGCAAGGGTGTAGAGAAATTGCGGGCCCATCGCTTTCCTCTTTCTTTGTTTCTTTAAATATATTTCTATGTCTATCTTCTTCTTTGGGCGTAAGGACGCATTTTCTGCCGGTGCCCTTGAAAGCGATTCTGTTGGTAGTGACCTCTTCTTCCTGCGTCAAAGACCAGGTGTGAAAAGTCTTCTTTGGGAAGCTTTGTTACGTGAACTGGATAACGCTTCAGGATGGCGGTAAACAGGGGGTAGTCATTGTGGGAGAGAAGCGTGATCGCTTTCCCAGTTTCTCCTGCACGCGCGGTTCTTCCAATCTGGTGAATATATTCCTCTGGATTCTTTGGAACATCGTAATTAAAGATGTGCGAGATGCCCTTAATATCGAGGCCACGCGCTGCGACTGCTGTTGCAACAAGAATCTCCGGCTGGCCACGATGAAAATCCTCCATCACGCGGAGTCTACGATTTTGTGACAGACCGCCGTGGATGCAGTGGGAGTGAACCTGATGCTGATGCAGATTTCTCGCAACAAGCTCTGATGTTCTTCTGCTTGCACAGAAAATAATCGCGAGCGTCGGCTTTTCTTTTCTCAAAAGATGGACGAGCAACGAAAATTTCTCTCGCATGTCCACGTCGTAATAATACTGGTCGAGGAGTTTTTGGTCGACATGATGCTCTGCCCGTATGGTGACTGGTGATCTCATGTAACGATCTCGCAAACGCGCGATGTCCTCTGAGATTGTAGCGCCGAACAAAAGAGTTTGTCGCGTTGATGGAGTCTCTCTTAAAATTTCTTGAACGTCTTCTATGAATCCCATCGTTGCCATCTTGTCCGCCTCATCGAGAACGACGACCTGAACATGTGACAAGTTGATCGATCCCCTATTGAGATGATCCAATAAACGTCCGGGTGTCCCCACGACAATTTCTGAACTCCGCAGCTGCTCTGTTTGGGGGTTCAATGAGACTCCACCGTACACAATCGCAACTTTCAAACGCAGGTTCTTTGAAAACTTTCGGAACTCTTTTCCCACTTGCTCGGCAAGCTCTCTCACGGGAACAATGATAAGTGCCTGGATGGCTTGGCCCGGCCTGAGACGTTCTAAAATGGGCGTGCCAAATGCAATGGTTTTTCCTGATCCTGTCTTGGAAACGCCAATAACATCTCGCCCCTCTTTAATGGGAGGAATGACCTTCTGTTGAATCTCTGTTGGGTCTGTGATTCCCAACTCTCCGAGGGCGTGCGCTACTTCGTCTTGCAATCCAAGTTCTTTAAATTTCGTTGACATCTTTGTTCTTTCGTGCTGTTGGAGCAATGTAAAAGGGCCTTGCCTTTACACAAGAAATAGATTCATTGGAGGGTGGTGCTCTCTGTAAATCCTTTCTTTGTCACCTTTGCTTTCCCTTTTTTGTGCTTTTTAAAGATGCCGCTTCTTGCTTGTGCTTGTTTGCCTGGTTTTTTCTGCGCTCTTTTCTTCTCCAAGAAAAGTTTAATAATGACTACGCACATAAGGATGTATGCACAAGTATCGATGCCCCCGTTGCGGGGGGGAGTCAGAAGAGGAAGAAGAATGCGGCACCTGCCTTGTTGAGATGGAAAAGGTGTGCAAGAAGTGCGGTGCTGTTGATAGCAAGTGCCGGTGCTGATTTTGTAAACCGCCACCTTTTTATAGATGGATTTTTCTCTTGTTTGGAAGTGGAGAAAAAGAGGAATGAAAAACGTTATTTCCTTTTCCAAGGTGTGGAAAACATATCATATGGGAGAGTCGCAGATTCATGCGGTTCGCGATGTGAGCTTTGATGTCCACCAAGGAGAGTTTCTTGCCGTTGTTGGACCGAGCGGCTCTGGGAAAAGCACGATGATGAACCTGATTGGGTGCCTTGACACGCCGTCTCAAGGAACCATCCATCTAGAAGGGAGGAATATTGCGCATCTCCATGAGAGTGATCTGGCACGCATCCGCGGAAAACTCATCGGCTTCATTTTCCAGCAGTTTAACCTGATGCCGACGCTCACAGCACTAGAGAATGTGATGCTTCCCATGATGTTTCAAGGAGAAAACAGGGCGGAACGCTTGCGACGAGCACGGGAGCTGCTGACGCGCGTCGGTCTTGGCGATCGTTTGCATCACACTCCTGGAGAACTTTCTGGAGGACAACGACAAAGAGTCGCCATTGCGCGCGCGCTTGCCAATCGTCCACGCGTGATCCTTGCTGATGAGCCTACGGGCAACCTTGACAGCAAAACCGGCAAGGAAGTCATGATGATGCTTGAAGACATCCATCGTGAAGGCGGCACTGTGGTGATGGTAACGCATGACCCCGCCCTCATCCACCACGCACAAAGAGTAATCTATTTAAAGGACGGCGGAATTCAGCGAGTGGTGAAGCATACGAGGTGATGTATGAAACGTTTGTTGTTGCTCCTCTTTTTTCTTGCCGCCGTGATGAGTCCCTCGGTTTTTGCCCAGGCCCTCACACTTTCTTTGTTGAACCAGGACCCTGATCCAGTCAACGCTGGCGATATTGTCAAGGTCAAGTTCAAAATTGAAAACTTCTGGGAAGACACCCAGGATGATATTGCCATAGAGGTTATTCCTGAGTATCCCTTTAGCTTGTTCAGCGGGAGTGCTGTACAGAAGATTGGGCGCCTCGATGGCCGTCACTATGGAGAAAATGCGGTTGTGACTGACTTTCACCTCAAAGTTGCTGGTGATGCTGAGAAGGGCAGTCATCCTGTGAAAATGAGGCTGTGGGTCGGAAAAGCAGAATTTCTCTACAAGGACACGTTCTACCTTGATGTCGAAAATGAAGAGATAAAGTTGCGCACGTATGTCCGCGAAAGCGACTTCATCACCAGCGGCAAGAGCGGGAAGGTGACCATTGAACTCGCCAATGCTGGCGCTGATGACCTTCAATTTGTTGAGATCTCGCTGCTTCCTGCCGCAGGATACAAGCTCTTGTCGACGAGCAACTATGTGTACATCGGAGATCTTGACTCTGATGACACGGAGACTGAAGATTTTTCTTTGTACGTTGATGAAGGCATCGTATCACTTGAAATTCCGGTGCGGGTTTCCTATGAGGTGCGCGACAAGCAGTATTCCGATGACATGACGTTGCGCTTGAACTTGCTCAGCGTTGATGAAGCGAAGAAAGTTGGCCTGATCAAAGTCAGCTATACCAGATATATCGTTCTTGCTGTGCTTGTCGCTGTGGTTGCCCTGTATGTTCTACGGAAACTACGACGACGGCAACGATGATTCAAGACTACGCCAGACTTGTCCGCTTATCTTTGAAGAGCCGCAGACTCCGCAGTTGGCTCACGATGATTGGGGTGTTTATCGGGATTGCCGCTGTTGTTTCTTTGGTGAGCCTGGGCGAGGGACTGCGAGGAGCGATCAGCGCGCAGTTCAATCTTCTGAGCACTGACGTTCTCAGCGTGAGCGCACAAGGAACCGGCAACGGACCTCCTGGAGAGGGCGCCGCTTTTCCCCTTAAAGAGTCTTACGTGAACGACATTGAGCGTCTTCGGGGCGTGAAATATGCCATCGGCCGCATTATTGAGTCTACGAAAGTCACGTTTGAGGGACATTCTGACTTCACCTTCGCTGCGAGCATGCCTGATGGCGAGAAACGAAAGGAGCTTCACCGCGTCGTGAGCCTGGAGGCCGCGAGCGGGAGGTTGTTGCGCGATGGCGATACCTTCAGCGTGGCTTTGGGAAGCAACTTTGCCACTGGCGACCGCTTTGGAGAAGTGGTGCGTCTGCGCGATACCGTCAGAGTGAACGGCAGAGAGTTTGAAGTCGTTGGCTTCCTCGAGAAACGTGGAAGTTTCATCATTGACAACGCGGTGTTGATGAATGAGGATCCCATGAAATCCCTCTTCAATGTCTCTGATGA
>CAZDTM010000005.1:0-21991 GCA_964508385.1 Candidatus Woesearchaeota archaeon
TCAGCAGCCACTTTCTACGCCAGAACAGGAGCATGCGCTGAAAAATCTCCTCGTTGTTGTTTTGGTGCTTATTATTTTTGTTTCTTTGGTTGGAACCGTGCTCGTCAAGAATGCGATCGATGATCTCCGAGAACAGGCACGAGACCGCGCCTCTTCATCCGCGGCCCTCACAGGAAAAATAACTGTGTCTGTCCTACCGCCAGCAGCAGATGAAGAGAAAAACGGGGGCCAAAATGACAACAACAGAAAGTAGGGACCGTCTTTTGCACGTTCTCTTTATTCTAGCTCTCTTTTCAGTGGGCGGCGGCATTCTTGTTATACTCCACACTACTGGCGGCGACCTCTCAGTGATTACTGGGTTCGCTACAACTGTGCAAGGCACGGTGAATGTTTCTGTTACTAAAACTGCGGCCATCACCCTGAATAATTCACTTGTTAACTTTGGAGCCGGCCAACTTACTGATGCCGTGGCTGGGACCAGGGTGAATACTACTATAGGCAACACCAACCCCTCTTCTTTCCTTGAACCCTCGCCTTTTAGCCTTCGTAACGATGGAAACGTCAATGTGAATGTGACTATTAATGGAACTCCTGCGGCGACGTTTTTGAATTCCCGCTCGACGTATGAGTGGGCTGGCCTTGCTGGCGAAGGGGGCTGCAAAGCGAATAACTTAACTACTGCACGAAGCACAATGAGCGCTACTCACACCATTATTTGTGCTAATCTCACTTTTATTGATACCACAGATACCTTCGCTATCAACATTTTCCTTAACTTGTCCAGCGACCTGCCAGTAGGAAATTACACAGACGCTGCTGTCGAATTTATTGCAACAGAGTGCGTAACGGCTGGACCAGGGGATTGTTAATAGTTCTCTTTTTTTTGTAAAATAAGCTTTATATAGCAGAAGGGAGTACATGGTCGGTATGCAGAAAGCTGTTTTGTTCCTCCTTTTATTCTCCTTGTTGCCCTCGTTTGTTTTTGCTCTTGCCGTTAGTCCGCCAGGCCAAACCATTCCTTATCTTCCCGGAGAAACAGTAGAATTCAGTTTAACTGTGCGTAATACTGCGGAGACCCCCCTTCGGATTTCTGTGGCGCCAGAAGGTGATTTGGTGCCGTATGTGCAGCTTCCTGCCCTTTCTGAACGTAACTTCCAACCCGGCGAGGAGCATACGTTCTTCTTTAATCTGACTCTACCCTTAGGCACCGCTCTTGCAGGGCAACAGCGTTTGACTTTGGCTGTTACAGAAGGTCCGGTTTCTGATGAGCACGTTCAAGGAATCTCTGGTTTTACAAGCGTTCTTGCATTTGTGTATGTCCCTATCCCTTATCCGTATAAATATTTGTCTGTTGGCGTTCGCGTCGATTCTTTTAATGCTGGAGAGCAAGGTAGAGTCGTCCTTACGTATACCAACTCTGGCGAAGAAAATGTTAGTACTATTCGGTCTCTTGGTTCGGTGTTTGCTTCTGATGGGACGCTCGTTGCCTCCTTTAAACAGACGGCTTTTTCGTTATCTGTGGGAGGCGTGCTAAGGAAAGAACTTCCCCTCGCCACAGAAAAATTTCTTCCTGGAACTTACAATCTGACGGTTGAAACCAATTACGACGGCATCCTTGCAGCACCAGTTTCTTCTTTGTTTGGAGTCGGGCACTATGCCGTTACTTTGACATCTATTACAAGGGAGTTTAGACAAAACCGCATCAATAAAATGGAGATTCGTCTTCAGAATGAGTGGAATAATCAGATTGACGACGTTGTGGCAGCTGTTTTCATTACTGATCTGCATAATGAATCTGTTGCGTCTCTCACTTCTGATCAGATTGACCTTTCTGCACGTGGCTCTGAGATCTCGACGATGTACTGGGATACAGGAGCGCTTCGTTCTGGTCCCTATGTCGCTCATGTTACCCTTCACTACGGCAATGAAACTTCGGTTCAGGAGGTTCCTATCGCCATTGTTCGCGAACCTTCGCCTGGAACTTCTCCTGCATCCCTGATCTTTGTCATGGGGGTATTGCTTTTATTGCTCATTGAGTACTTCCTCTTGCGAAAGAGATACAGGAGAGCAACGTATAAACTCTGAACGCACCATGACCTGGCGTTTTTTTCTTGTTGTGATGTTCCTTCTCCTCTTAGCTGGCGAAGTTTTTCTTCTCTTTCGCATCCATGAGACGGTTACTTTGCCCATTTTCCTGTCTGTTGAAAGTTATGGGGCGTTTCATCTTGATGGAGAAGGCGTGAATCTCGGTACAACCGTTCCTGGCGGCGGCGCTCGTCGCGATGTTTTTGTTTCGAGCCAGAAAGGATGGATCATTGCTGCGAAGGTGGAGGGGGCGGATTTCTTCACGGTTTATCCTCCAGTTCAGATCGTCCAGCGAGAGGGAGGTGAAATGGTCACTATACTTGCCTCTGTTCCTGAGAATCAAACGTTTGGCAATTACACGGGAACATTGGTTCTTCGTGTGCTTCCTCCAGTCTTCCAAAAGTTTATTTAAGGGGACTTCTTTCTTATCGCCATGGTGATATCAACAAAAGAGGACGAACTTCTCCTTCTTTTCATTGGACTTCTTCTCTTTTTTTCTTTGCCGTACCTTTCCCAGTTTACTGGCCAAGCAACAAGCGGTGTTGGGACGGTTACTGTTGGTATTGTTCCCCCCAATACTTCTGACGGTCAGGGGGCTTTTGGCGGCGGTGGTGAGAGCGGCTCGTTTGACATTCTGCTTTCTCCCTTATCCTTTGTCTATGGCTCTGGAGAATCGGAGCCGGTTCATCTTGGAGACGCTCTGCGTGGCCAGCTTCGTCTCGAAAACGTCGGCGCTTTGACGCATACGTTTGTTGTTTCTTCCAATAAAGACTTCGTTACGTTCACTCCAGATCGCTTTACCCTGCGGCCGGGGGAAACACTTGTTGTCTCTCTTTTCTTCGCTGTCCAACGAGAGGGCATTTCTGTTGCGAAGATAACACTTCAATCTGACTATGCGACACTTCAAATTCCTGTTGTCATCACGACGCGATCCCCAGATGCAGACTTTGATGTGGAACTGATTGTACCTCCAGCATTCAGAACTGTTGCTCCTGGCGGAAAAATTTATTCACAAGTTCTTGTTTCCGGACTCACTGATGAGGTAACCAACCTCCAGTATTCCCTGCGAGACTCCAAGGGAAGCATTGTCCTGAAAGAGAATGTGCGCTTTGTCGTTCGCGAGGGAGAGAAAAGTGAACATTTGACCGCAGTTCCTGCTATGGTGAAGGAAGGCGTGTATGTCTTTGGGGTTACTGTGACTCATGACAACGCAGACGTGAGCGCCTCAGTTTTTGTTCGCGTTAAAGAAGGGGTCCAGCCCCAAGAGGAGATTCCCTCGCCAGTCGTACGCAACCAGACAGCAAATGTGTTGCTGGTCTTCTTCCTTGTGCTGAGTTTAACGCTTGTCCATTACTTCTATCGAAGAAAAGTTGATCGCGCCTAAATTTTTAAGCTGATAATCTTGCTTATGTTGGTTTCCTGCATGGTGACGCCGTAAATGTACTCTGCCTCTGAGATGATGGTGTCGTTGTGGGAAATGAGGATGTATTGGGCTGTTTCAGAGTATTTTGCGATGAGCTTGCTGAGCAAGTCAGAGTTTTCCTTGTCTAATGCTGCGTCCACCTCGTCCAGCAAATAGAAGGAGGCTGGCTGGTGCTCCTGGATAGCGAAGATAAAGGCCAAGGCAGCCATGGTCTTTTCACCGCCGCTCATTGACTTGATGTCGAGGAATTTGTTTCCTGTGATCCTGACCCGGATGTCAACTCCGCTGTTGAGCGGATCTTCCTTGTTTTCAATGATGGCTGATGCCTCTCCCTTGTGGGAAAGAGAACTGAAAATGCGCGCGAAATTCTTGCTGATGATGTTGAAGGTTTTCATGTACATGTCGATTTTGCTTTTGTCGATTTCCGCGATCATCTTGAAGACATCCTCCTTCTCCATGTTGAGCTTGTTGACCTTTTCCACCAATGCTTCGTACTCTTTGAGGATGCTTTCGTAGATCTCTAAGGCACGCAGGTTGATGTTGCCCATTTCTACCATCATTTGCTCTGCTTTTCTGATCTCTTCACGCAGCTTTTCAAGACTTATTCCGGTACGGAGCTTTGTTCCTTTGTACTCGTCAAATTCTTTTTCCAAAGTCTCTTTTTCAGCGACGACCTTGGCACGATTAATGGAAAGAATGTTGATCTTGTCCTGAATGTCCTTGATGCGCGCGTCTTCTATCGTGATGGAAGCCTCTGCCTTCTGGATCTCTTCATGGAGCTTATTTCGCCTAGTGAACAGATTTTTGTAGTCCTTCTGGAATTGCTGCTCTTGCTTTTCCTTTTCTTGAACCTCTTTTTTGATCTCCTTCAGCTTGCTTTCCAACACCTGTTTTTCCTGAACGAATTCCTGCCGTTCCTTCTCGTGCTGTTTGATGATGCGGAGAATCTTTTCTTGTTCCGGTACGTAAATGTTGTCAATTTGAAGCCCTATATTCTTCACCTCAGTTTGAAGCTGAACCAGTTGTTCTCTGATTTTCTGCCGTTTGGATTCGGCGATATCTAGATCGTGCGTTTTTTCCGCTGGTGAGGTTCTCTTTCTCAGCATATCTCGCTCCTCACGCAAGCTTCGTAGCTTTTCCTGGCTTTGTGTCAGTTCTTTCTCGACTTTTTCATAGTGGGCGTACACGCTTTCGGCTTTGAGCTCTTTCAGCTGCTTTTGCAGGGCTGAAAGGTCAGTGGTACCAAGCATTCTTTCTGCTTTGATCTTTTCAGATTCCAGCTCGCTTCTGCGTTTCCTTACTTCAGCCACGCTCTCCTCGATTTCCATACGGCGCTTATCCAGGATGTCCTTTCTTCGCGACACATCAGCTACTTCGGTTTCTAACTGCCGTAGCTGCTCTTCATCGCCCTTTTCTACAAAGGAAATTCCCTGGCGCTTCATGCGGTGGCCGCCAATCATGGCTCCGCTGACTTCTACGAGGTCTCCTTCCAGCGTTACCATCCTGCATCTTCCAACACCAATTTTTCTTGCTGTCGCGAGATCTTCAACAACGGTTGTTCCTCCGAGGACATAGGCGAAGGCATCCTGAAATTTCTTGTCGAATGCGACGAGTTTGAGCGCAGAACCGATGACGCCTGGACCGGTCATTGGTTGTGCTGATTGCGGTTTTATTTTGTTCAATGGAAGGAAGGTTGCGATGCCTGCTTTGCTGTCCTTGAGAATCTTGATGCAGTCAGAGGCTACTTTGTCATCTTCCACGACAATGCTTTTCAAACGAGGTCCGGCGGCCACCTCTAAAGCGAGCGCGTACTTCTTGTCTACTTTTCCGAGTTGGTTGATGGTGCCATACACTTTGTTGCTGCCCAATGAAAGAATTTTGTTGATTGCAAGATCGTAGCTGGCCGCTTCTTTTGCTCCTGTATGTTTTGCTCGTTGTTTGAACAACGTGGCCTCTTTTTCGTTGAGCTCCTCTCGTATTCTGCCTGCCTGCGACGAGAGCAGGGAATGCTCATCCAGCATTTTTTTTAGATCGGCGTCTACCTTTTCATACTCTTTTAGGACCTCTTTGAGGTTGACCTCGTCATGAAGAGAAGAAAGGGCGTTTATTTTCTCGTTTATGGTATTGATTTTTGCGTCTGTTTCAAACTTTTTTCGCAAGAGTCCTTCGCGCTGCTGCTGGATGGCAAGCAGATTTTTTTCAGCTTGCTCCAGGCCTTTTTCCAGCGCTTCCAGTTCTGCTGGACTGCCCTGCCGTTCTTTCAGTGCCTTGATTTCAGCGATCGCTTTGTTTTCTTTTTCTCGTAAGTCTGTACTCTGGCTTTCGAGTTCTTTTCTGCTTTCTTCCAACTCTGCGATGGTTTTTTCAACCTCGCGGTGGTTTACCTCCAACTGTTTTTTGCGCTCCTCTACTTTGGTGATTTCTGACGTGATGGTACTGAAACGCTCGTCCATGCGGACTTGGTTTGCTTTGGCGTCCTCAATTTCCTTTTGCAGCTGCAGCGCTTCTTTCTCTCCTTTCTTCTCAATCTCTTTTGAGAGGTCTTCAAGATCCTCTTTTTTCTTCGTCATGAGCTGCGTGGTTTCGATCTTTTTTTGATCAATTTTTTTCAGCTGTTCCTCCTGGGCTTGGACTTTCTTATTCACTTCTTGCAATGCTTCGTCGCGCTCTTGGACTTGCAGATGGAGATACGTTGCCTTGCTGCTCTTGATGGTTCCTTCGAGCTCCTTGTACTTCAATGCCTGATCGCGGTCTTTCTTTAATTCACGGAGATATGCGTCGCGCTCGTTGAGAATAATAGAGGTTTCTTTCAGCTTGACTTCGACTTTTGTCAGCTCTCCAAGGGCTTTGTTTTTTCTGTCTTCGTAGATGGAAATACCAGAGATGTCTTCAATGAGCATGCGGCGCTCTTCTGGTCTCATCTCCATGAAGCGGACGATGTCTCCCTGCAAGACGATGTTGTATCCGTCAGGATCAATTTTTGCTAAGCTGAGTACTTCAACGACTTGCTGTCGTGTTCTTACTTCATCATTGATTTTGTACACTGAATTTCCGTTTTGTCGAATGACCCTCGTGAGTTTGACCTCATCACCGCCGATCTTGAACTCGTTGTCACTATTCGAGAAAATAAGGGAGACTTCGGCTTCTGAAAGTGGGTTCCCTTTTTTTCCTCCGTTGAAGATCAAGTTGCTTGATTTTTCAGCACGCATGGACTTTGCGCTTAATTTCCCGAGAACGAAGCATAGTGCGTCCATTAAATTCGATTTTCCCGCGCCATTTGGTCCTAAAACGGCGTTATAACCCTTCCCAAACTCGACGTCGACTGGTTTTGCAAAGCTCTTAAAGCCCCGTAAGTGAAGCTTCTTAATAATAGCCATCTTAGGATATCCCTCTTTCAGTACAGAATTCTGTCGTGCACTGCTGGCTATTCGTTCTCTAGGGGTATTTATAAAGATTATCTTCTTTGTCTTTAGGGGCTTTCTAGCTCCATTTTTCAGCTACTTTTATAAAAGATTACCTCTCCTTTACGTTGTGGAGATCACGTCCAAATCTCAATCGTATGCTCTTTGGCAACAAGGACGCTTCGGCAATAAGTTCCGCACGTGGAACTCTTTAGGGGAGATTGAACGCTCTGGTTTTACTGGAGAGATGACTATGCGCTATCGTGGGTCAGCAAACGGCTTTTGTGATTATCGTGTGCCTGTATCCGATATTTTACGAGTGCAGCATGATTGGCTGCAACGTGGTGCCCAGCTTTCCTTGATTACGTTTAATGAAAGTGCTCCTGATGATTGTCTTGTTCTACAGGGGGAGGTGCAACAGAGCAGTGAACATCTTTCATTGACTTATAGTATGGAACGCGGCTTAAAGATGCGTGAAGCTATGACGAAAGCAAAGCATGCTTCTGGTCTTACTGCTCGCTCACTTCTGGAGTGTCATTTATGGCCTGTTTGCCTTGATGAGCTTCATGAGCTGTTGATGGACTTTTCTGGTGCTGTTGTTGAATTTAGCGCTTATGACCGTGCGGTTGGCTGTTTTCCGCGCCGGAATACTGTTGTTTGGGAAGTCAGACATTACTGATAGAAATGGTTAAATATCCTCGTTGCTCCTCTCTCTTATGCGTCCTTGGTTGATGCTCCTCGCACTGTTCGTTGTTGGATGCACATCGACGCCTGTACTTACCATGAAACTTTCCAGCCCAGATTTTAATGACGGTGGAATGATACCTGCAGAGTATACCTGTGACGGTGCTGATGAGTCCCCAGAATTGCGCATCGCAGATGTGCCTGATGATGCTGTTTCACTTGTACTCATTATGGATGACCCTGATGCACCACGAGGAACGTTTGTGCATTGGGTGGTGTGGAACATTGATCCAGCAACAACCCTGATACCACGTGGAGCTGCCCATGTTGGGGAGGAAGGAATGACTGATTTTAGGGAACAAAGGTATGGCGGACCCTGTCCTCCTTCTGATACTCATCGATATTACTTCAAGCTGTACGCATTGGATACGCGGCTGGAGTTAGGCGAAGGAGCGACGAAAGCAGAACTTGAAGCGGCAATGCAGGGGCATATTTTAACTGAGGGGGTGCTGATGGGAAAGTATATACGGCAGAGATAGCAATTTATACTTGTTTTCCTGTTGATCCAGCATGAAATTTGATCAGTTCTACAAAGAAACCAGAGCGAAGCTTAGAGAACGAGATTCAGAACGCATTAGAGAACCAGAAGTATCTGCTCTCTACTTCAAATTAGGCGGACCAGAAGCTACAGACACAACATTGGAAGCGGGCATTGAGGCGTTTATGTATGGAATCAATCTTGGTAGCGTCATCTCCATGAGGGGACTTATGAGAGGACTCCTAAAGATTCCCGCCACCGGCATGCTTGAGCGAACTGAACCTCAAGAGTCTCGTTGAGCTTCCCAGAGCTGAATTATTTTGCAATCTTCCCCAGCGCATAAGAAGCCGTCCAAAAGATCTTAAAGTGATTACTCAAGCTGATTTTTTTAGGGGACCTCAAAACTCCCCTAACTTCTTCTGGTCTTTCTTTCCAGCCACTGCTTTGTAGCTTTCCCAACTCTTTCTAAAGATCTCTGGATATTTATTCCAATATTTTTTCACAAACTCTTGGGTTTCAATGTTGCTAGGATATCCGGGACCGCAATTTCCGTATTTCTTTTTAATCTTCTCCATCTCTTCCTCGCGCACGCATTTCGCCAGAATAGAAGCAGCAGACACGACAGGATGGTTGACGTCTGCCTTATGCTCTGCGATGATCTGTGTTTTTGTGGTAAGAAGATTTTCAACGAATTCTTTATACGCTCTCGTATTCGTGCTTGGACAATCTAGAATAGCTACTTCAGGGTCCAATTCGTTGATAATCTCCGCGCTTTTTCGAGCCTCGAGCCAATTCAAGTTATTCGTTTTTGTGCTGTTTAACACGACTTCATCTATCTCGTTTACACTCACAGTCAGAATCGTGTAGTCATCAGCCAGCCTCTTGATGTGCTCCATTAAGCGCAGACGCTCTTTGTGAGCCAAGAGTTTGCTGTCCTTCACCCCAAGTTCCTTCAGTTGAGCTTCCTTCCCTTTCTCGATCATAACGCCAGCTATGACTAATGGGCCTATGACGGGTCCTTTTGGCTTCGTTATTGAGAATTAACGAATCTGCCCGCCTCGTCAATGCCGCATATCATTACCATAGAAGGAAGGCTAACTGCTGGCTTTATATGGCTTTCTTCTTTCTGGCGTAAACAACGATTCCGCTTTCCTGTTGTAGCCTTTTATTGCGTTTTCGTTCAGCGTCGCAATCACATTGTGCATATCTCCGATGAATTCCTCTGCAGCGACTATTGCAGTGTGTACCTCTTCTTTGTTTACTGAAAAATCCACATAGTACTGTTTGTCTACTCTCTCTTTCTTTGCTTTAGATATCGTGCCATTATCGTACCCAAACACTTCTTTTAGCAGTATTATCGACGCAGCATGGCTCTCTGATTTTATTCCTACTCTGAATAATGCGGCAAGAAGAGCGTGATACATGGCGTAATATGCTATCGCAACAGCATCGTTGAGATTTCCTATCTTTAGTAATGCCTTTGCTGATGACAGCGACTCATTTGATCTTCTGAGGTACGCTTCTTTGATATGTTCGCTTGGCTCAACTATCTGTATCTTTCCTTCTTTTGCTAGTCTACTCAAAAAATTTATTCTTTTCATAATACTCTTCAATACCCCTGAGTATCACGTGCTCTTTTTCTATCTCTTTGATGAGCAGACTGCCTTTTTTATATCTTCCTCTTTTTACGCTTATTTTTGAGTCAATGAACTCAATTTCTTCTTTTACTTTGTTGTCCGTCGTTTCTACATACACATCGATATCACTATCTTTTCTTGCTATGCCCTTTGCATATGAGCCGAAAAGTATTGCTAGCTTTATTTTTTTATTTTTCTGGATAAGTTCGAAAATTCTTCGGAGGGAGGGATATTTTTTTAGTATTGTAACTAACCTTAGCGCTTCAACGGCAAGAGTATATTGCCGTGCCTCTAGAGATTTTTTGATAAAGACCCGCTTGTTTTTCCCTTCTTGCTTCCAATCAACGACATTTTCTTTGCATAGCGCTTCTACTTTTCTTGCGATTGTCGTTTGGCTGGTATGAAGATTTCTTGCAAGTTCCCTGATGTGACTGGGTGACCTGAACAGGGATTCAATGATTTTAAGATTGTAATCTTTTTGTGACATATGTAACTTTAAGTTTACAATAGTATATAAGCTTTTCGTTCTTAAAACCAGTAATAAAGGTGGCTCTTAAGAAGGTTCTAGGTCTTCTGATAGTTCTTACCTACTTTATCTCTGTCGGCTTTGCTGCTTCGTTGAGATCAACGAGTTTGACCTTCCTTGGAGATTCGAATCCAAACCGTTCGCTCACCCATAATAGTTCTATCCCTAAGATACCTCCCTCTTTATCAAGGTCCAGTATCGTGTTGTCGTCAATGACTTTATTTCTAAAAAATTTTCCTTTCTTTAGCGTTATGTACATTGCATCCGCTTCTTTATCGTACGTAATTTCCATATTTTCTCCAGTAGACGGTCTTCACCCTTATATGCCTATCTTTTATTCGTTGTTTCTTCGCGTCAGGTCTCTTTTCAGCCTTGCTTCATGGAAGGTGTACTTTCTTCCCAAGAATTCAATGAGTTTTTTCGCGTCCACTTCAGCGTTTTTCAGGCAGACTGAGGCGCCTGGAGAGGGGGTCAGGTCAAAGATGATGCTGTCGCCTATAATCTTTCCTTCGCCCATGACCATCATTTTTTTCTTCACATCAACGATCTGTGGTCGAATGCCGCCGAGACCGCGCCCAAAGCGGACATCGCGCGTTCTCATGGAGGGGACGATTTTCCTTACTTCTTTCTTTACGAACATTCTCTTTCCGATAAACGGCAGGTCATAGAGAAGATTTTTTAAGATGTACAAGAAAATCGTTTTATCAGCAAGAATTCTTGTCAGACTGATGACTGCATCGAAACGGAACTCGAATAATCTTAAGAATTCGACCACTGTTTTTGGATTGCGTCGCTCTAAGACCGGCAGTACTTTCATTGTTGGTCCAAATCGTGTTTCGCTGGGGTTGTCGACTGCCGGATCGCCGTGGACTGCCGCGAAAGGCAATTTTTTGATCTGCATGGCGTAGACCTTGCCATTCAACACGTTTGGCGCACAGAAGAAATTTCCTGCGACAGGAAGAAGAATGAACTCTCTGCCGTAGCCGAGATCATACGCAAATTGAAGACTCTGACTTCCAGCTGCCACGACAACTGTTTTTGTCTTGAGATTTTCGCGGTCTGTGGTGACGATAAAAGCGTTTTCTTCTTTTTTCACCTTCTTCACCGTTGTGCCAAGAAACACGTCTATGGCCTTGCCCTTCTCTTTTTGTGCCTGTTCAACGAATGATTCGGAGAGCTTTCCGAAATCAATTGCGAAGCCATCGTTGGAATAGAGTGCTACTATGTCCTCTTTTGGATTCCTGTTCTTCACAACGTTTGGCTCGATCTCTGCGATGCGCTCCCTGCTTATCTTCTCCAGTTTTGGAAACACCTGTTTGAACTCTTCATAGCGCTGTTCTAACTCTTGCACTTCCTCTTCTCCCACTGCGAGCACCATTTTGTGCATCTTTCTGTAGGCTTGAGGCGCCTGCTTTTCAACGTATGCCGCCAGCAATTCGGCGCCTTCCTTTACTTTTCTTGCTTTTTCCAGCGTATAGTTTGTTTCAATATCTCCCGCATGAAGGGTTTGGCTGTTGTTGATCTTGTTGGAGTTTACACTGGCTATTGTTTCGTATTTTTCCAGAAGTGCAATTTTCTTGATGTTTGTGTAGCGGCTTAGAACATAGAGGAGGGCTGTGCCCGTGACTCCTGCGCCTACAATGACAACGTCATAAATCTCTTTTGCCATGGATTTTGACTGATTCTTTTGACTGTTTTTTAATGTTCCCCCTCAATGCGGCTCACGGTCTTCCTGCTTTTAGCGTCTCTTGAATTTCCTTGAGAGAAGAAGCCCTGCCGAGCTGCTCTCGTATCCGTGCCATGTTGGGGATGCCCTTCGTGAAATCGATGGCCCTGTTTTTGATGAGCTTGGCGCTTGTTTCTCCGCAGGTTATGTACTCTTGCAAAAGATTCAGACGCTCTTCAGGTGTTTGTGCTAGGATTTCTCCTGTTTCTTTGTAGTGAAGTATTTGCCTAAAAATCCAAGGATTGTCGCGTGCCGCACGACCAATCATGAGGAAGTCACAGCGCCCCTCTTCGAGGAGTTTGACTGCCTGTTGCGGTTCTCGAACGTCTCCATTGCCGATGATGGGAATGGAGGACTGTTGCCTGACCTGCCTGATCAGATCCCAGTCAGCCTTTCCAGAGTACCCCTGCTCTTGTGTTCTGGCATGGAGAGTGATGGCTGCAGCTCCGGCTTTTTCTATTACCCTCACGAGCTCCAACGCTTCCACGCTCTTGAAACCCGAGCGCATTTTGACGGTGACTGGTTTGTCTAATGACGTCACCATATACGTGATGATCTCCTTGACTTTTTCCTTTTCTTTCAGTAATGCAGAACCGTATCCTTCTGCCACAATTTTCTTGCTTGGACAGCCCAAGTTGAGATCTATGACATCGAATTCTTTGCCTGCTTTTTCTGCTGCTTGAACGAGGAGTTCTTGGCTTCTGCCGAAGAGCTGGAGACCGACAGGATGGTCTTCTGGTGATGTTTGCGTCATTTGAAGTGTTTTTTGGTTTTGATGGATGATGGCGATCGAAGAGATCTGTTCTGTGTAGGCCATGGCTGCTCCGTACTTTCGGCAGAGGAGCCTGAAAGGAAGAGAGGTCACTTCAGCCATGGGCGCTAGGATCAACGGGTTCTTCACGTGAGGAAACGACTTCATTTTTCCATCCAGAAACTAAAGGTTTATATGTATGATGCTTCTCTCGCCATGCATCCCTCATGGTGCACGATGCAGGAAGATCTTTCTCACGACCGGTCAAGAAGCCTTGAACAAGCGCTGTACGAAGCGGCGCGCTTTTCCCGCGATTTTCCAGGTCCCAATACGCCAGTAGTGATCGATGGCATTGGCGTTCTTTATGCCTCTGTCACCTTGCATCCTGCTTTTTTTGCACGCCATGGCTTGAAGGCGGAGGCGATTGAGTCCTACATGAGGAACCTTCCTCCTGCACCGATACCTGATTCTGCCATGCGACAATGTACGACGCCAGTCAGCGCAGCCCGACGCCTTGCGCTTGAGCGTTATGGGCTTCCTTCTGCTTCCCTTTCTTCCGAGCAACTCGACCCCTTGTTAGCAGCACTGCTCTACCACCTGATTGTTCCTTCGGTGAATTCACAAGGAAGACCTCTTCCCCGTGCCAGAAGCTTGGACACGATGCTGTTGGCGCTGCACGCGCCTGTTGGACAGTTAAGCGATGATCTTCAAAGTGCGCTTCCTTCTGAGAACTTTGCTCAGGCTCCTGTTGACTCTCCGGCAACTGGTGTCTTTTCTGATCTTGTGGTTGCTCCTGCCTCTTCGAATGGGACACCTCTTTGGAAAAGAATTATGACTGCATGTGCGAGGTATTTCCAGTCTTCTTCAGAAACAGTTTAGCGTTCTTGACTTCTTCCCTTACATGAGGAGCAACGCTTCTTTTACGCACGGAAGCTCTGTGACGCTGTCTTCACCACCAATATGTCCTTTTTTCTTCTCTAGAATACTTCTTGCGTTCAGCTGTTGTTCGAATATCTTTACGTCTTCAGCAGGAACATAGGGGTCGTTGTCAGAGAAGACAGCGACGATATTCCTTGTGCATGCCTTTACCCTCTCGAATGCTATGGGGGTTTTCAACCATGGTTCTGCAATCATCTTGGCTTTTGGTTCTTTGGTTGTTTGCGGCGTGAGGTGCATCCATCCTGCCACCAACACGATGCCACCGACCTCTGTTCCTTTTGGCAGTGCGGCAAGATATCTCAGGATCGTCTGACAACCAACGCTGTGGCCGACAAAAAATGTTTCCTTATCTGGTTTCCCAACCTGCTGAGCAAGATGGGGAACCCATGCCTCGATTTTTGGATGGCCGGCATGGGGCATAGCAGGCACGCTCACGTTCCATCCTTCCTTTTCCATGCTTTTTTTCAGCCAGGGGAACCACCCTTCTTGCGAATGCCCGCCCCAGCCGTGGACGATGAATAAACGCCTCATCTCTTCTCTCTAAGAAAGAATTTTTCAACATGATCTCTTGCTTTCTCGCGCCTCTCCTGATGATGTTTCAGGAATTTGTTAATTTTGTCAGTGAGAATGAGCTTGATTTCCGACGTCAGCATAGCGCCTGAGACGTAGTTGTCATGAATCTTCTTCAATCGCGCATCGCTTTCTTCCAAGAAGGTCAACCATTGGTACGAGATATCGATGTCGGGGTTGCCTCCCTTCTTTCTATGCTCTTCAACTGTTGCCTGGCCGCCGGAAAAGGCATATTTATGGATCTTCTTTCTGACCGTGTCTGCGGAATCTGTCGTGAACACAGCAGTTTCTTCTTTCGAAGAGGACATTTTTCCTTCGTGCATTCCAGTAAGCGGCGGGAGGAAACGGCAGTGGATTATGGCTGGTTTGTAGTAACCGAGCTTTGGATAGACGTCACGTGCAACGCGAAAATGAGGGTCTTGATCAAAGCCAAGCGGAATCAAGCAAGGAATGTTTTTTCCTGCGAGAACTGAAGGGAGGATTGCTGGAACAGCCTGCATGGCGGTGTAGAAAATTGCTCCGATGTTTGTTTCATTTTCAAAGCCGAAGGCAGCTTTTGCTGTGGAAAAGGTGATGCGTTTCGCTATTTTGACTGCTTCTTTGTACATAAGGTTTGAATGTTTGGTGTCGACGATGAAAGTGGTATTACTTGGCTTGAAGCCCAACGCAATAACATCCAACGCATTGTCGTACGTGAACTTTTCTGTGTCTTCTAATGTTAGATTTTCTCTAAATAAGAATTTTTCTTCGTCGGGGAACTGGAAGTAGAGATGGGCGTTGAATTTTTCCTGCAACCATCTCGCAAAGATCCAAGGAACAATATGGCCAAGATGTACTTTACCTGAAGGAGCACGGCCAGTGTAAAGAACAAACGGTTCTTTTTGTTCGTACTTGTCTAACAACCAGTTCATGTCACGGTGGGAGAAGAAGATCTGGCGCGTCAAGAAATAGTGGAGCTCGCCCGCATGCTTCTTGATTCGCTGCAGAAGCTTTTCGTCAATGATTTGCGTACCAAACTCTTTTGTTAGTTTTGTGTAATCGATCTGGCCGGCGACTTCCCAGGGCGTTACCGATGGCTTGTGCATTGGCTGAACAGGAGTAGTGAGGAGTTAAATAGGTTTCTGCTTTCCTTTTTCGAATCTTTTTCGGGTTTTTAACCACAAAGCATATAAATAAGTGAGACCTTAGTGATACAGTGATGATACATGGCAATCCGACTTATTGTTAGAAAATGGGGCAACTCATTAGCTGCGGTTATCCCTAAAGATATTGTTGAACAGAACAGATTACGACCTAATCAGGAAGTTCTTGTTGAACTCGTAAAAGAAGCTGACCTTCGACCCATTTTTGGCTCACTTAAAAGAACCATAAGTGGCCAAAAGTTCAAAGATTTAGCACGCGAAGGATGGGAATAAACTCTTTTTTTCTTGATACTTATGCTTTGTATGAGATTATTAGTGGTAACCGTCATTATATCCCTTATCTTGCGCATACTTCCATCGTGACTACGCGCCTCAACTTGATGGAACTTTATTATACTCTTCTTCGAACACATGATGCAGCTACCGCCCGAGATTATTACCTTTCTTTTCTTTCTTATTGCATTGACTTCCCTAACGAAGTGATTTGGGATGCTATGCATTTAAAATATGCTCGCCGCCAGAAAAGACTTTCCTATATTGATTGTGTTGGGTATCTGCTAGCACTCTCGCTTCATATTCCTTTCTTGACTGGAGACCGCCAATTTGAGGGCTTGCCTTCTGTTGAATTTGTGAAGTAGATTTCTCCTGCGGGCGAGTATCTTTTTGTAAAACTAATTTTCTGCAAAATTTTCAGTATGTTGCTTTACTCTTTCCCGAAATAGATCCTATCCAGCTGCTCATCCAAGGCAAGATACACTTCTTTTTCTGCTTTCATGAGCCTTCCTACAGAAACCCGATTGAATTCTTTATTATGCCCGTCCCACACGAGACCACAGTATCTCTTTCCGAGATGCTCTACCAGTTTTACTACTCCCTGCAGTGTCCTTCCCAGCGCATCAAGATCAATTTCAATATCTGCGATGTAGAGTGTGCTGCCCTGAGAGAATCTCACGATCCCCCAGAGTGGCTCGAGAAATGGCGTTGCTTTTACGAGCTGCGGGTACTGCTTTAGTATTTCATACAATTCTTTGTCGGCGAACAACTGACCGCCATCTCTTTCTGCTTTGCTGCGCAGTGTCCCTGGAAGCGTGACGAATTGCGACTTTTTAATGCCTTCCCGTCGAAGATAGTCTCGTTCAGATTGTGGTGACACGCCGAGATGAGGGTGCATTGGTTGTGTGGAAAGGCTTAAACGCACCCCCTGCTTTTGGTTTCCTGTGAGCGCAAGGAGATAAGTGCGTATGTTCTCTGGGTCGCCAATGTTTCTGAGCGGCATCACGCGTTCTTGGTTTTCACCATGCATCTGCTGGCTTTCTCTTAATATCTTGAGAATGGGGTTCGGATTGCGCTTTGTGTATACCTCTACACCGATGGCCACTGCGTTCTTTCTTCTTTTTTTCTTCTTTATAAGCCTTTATCGCGCCAAACAGTGCTGCGTTTTAGCGTTTACATAGAAAAATGCTCTTCAGATAAGACGTGGTGAAACGAAGCGAGAGGAATTCTGCTGTCAGAAGAGCACTTCACTGTTTTTCTGGCTCTTCTGGGCATTTTGGTTCGTCTACATCTTCCCATAGGCACACGGTATTACATCTTTTTGAGTAGTAAGCTATCTCCAGCCCTCCATCACACTGTTTGTATTTTATAAAAGAATAGGATCCTGGCGGATCGCATTCTTCTTTGTTTGAGCTTTGGACAATTCCGTCGCCACAAATGGGCGGCATTGAAGGCGTCGCTGGCGTTGATGGGTCGCGGGGAGTAATAGCTATGCCTGGCTTCTTGCCTGGTGGAGGGGGAATTGTTGGTCCTGGTGGATTGTTGTTCCTGCCCGGCTCTGGTTTTCCTCCGCCAGAAGGACCTAGAGTTATACATCTACATTGATTTACGGGGGTACTGCTCACACAGAAGAGGCGCTGGTCCGGCCATCCAGGAACTCCCTCTGTGTCAGTAAGTGGGCAGAACATATCATCGGTTGCCAAAGGCACACTCGGGGGTGACTTGCCCTGAACAAACATGAGAGAGTTCTCGCATTGCTCCCAGATATCATCTTGTGTTAATGGCTTGCCGTCTGGCCCTTCATGCTTTCCTAACTGGCCATTACCGCATATACCTTCTCCGGCAGTTGCGAACAGATTAACTCCAAACCTCGCAGGTAAAGAGTATTGGGGATTAAACTCCTCTATTTGTTCGCGGAACGTGAGACGAGAAGATCTCGTTGGCTGGGTTCTTGTATCACTGCACGCATGGCCAACCATCGCCCGAGTTTGTACCGGAACAAGATCTGTATTCCCCATCTTCGCTGGTATCTCGTGATCGCAGACAGGATCAATGTAACCACTGCAGAGAAGGTTGTCTTGTGCGTATGGCACATGATCAAGACCAAGAAGATGGCCCATCTCGTGAGCTAGAATGAGATACTGGTTGACACCATCACAAGATGAAAACTTCTTGGCGTATTCTGTTGGTTGCACATATGAGATAACTCCGTAATTTATGGCAGTCATACCACATGCATAGTCAAACCTCTGGTTTACTCCATCCACCAGAACTATCGGAAAGTCATATTCATCGTTTTTATTCACAAACTGCAGCGTCCACTCAATATACTCTTTGAGGGACTCGGTTTTAATGAGAACGCCGATTGGTACAGTATAGAGTTTTCCGCTTCCCGGGGGATCTTCTATTCTGTCATTAAGCGTGACAAGAGGGGTGTTTTGGTCTTTCATGCGATATATTCCACTATTGGCATCAAAAACTGATGGTACTGCGATGAGCTGTATCTTTGGCGGGTCTACTCGGAATTCAGCGTAACCATCCTCCTTAAACTCGGCATTAAGATAGGCGACAGCATCTGAGAATATTTTTTTCATTTCCTCTGCTTTTTTGGATGCTAGTGCCCCTGCCCAGTCTCTCCCACCAATTTCTCCTACCGGCAAGTTGTCGCCATATGTGAAAATAGAAATAAATTTTTGTCTGAAGAAGCAGTTGTAGCTTCCCGCGTTTTGCGTGTTTCCTGAAGGGGAAGGCTGCTGCAACACGGCGTCTCCCTTTGAAGATTCACTACGAATGTAGCCCATATCCTTCCCATCAAAGGTAATTTGATTGATATTGCCGGCCCCATCTTTTACAGAGAAAAATAAGTCTGACAGCGGCACTCCTTCTGGAGGAATAAAACTAAAAACTCCATTCGCACCGGAAAGTTCGCCTACCTTTTTTATGTCCTGGACACTTCCCTTAGAACTTCTTTGCAGATGGTAAATTTCTGCCCTCGGTTCTACGTCAGATGATGCGTCCTCAACGATGAAGCTTAGTTCTCTCTCTTTTTTGGACAGGGTGATTGTAGGCCGGTTCATATCAACAGAGAACGTTGTTGCTGCGGTGAGTTCTGTTCCATCTTGTAACGTTACACTAGCCTCTAATCGATGTTGCCCATCCGGCAAGTTTAATGGGGGCAGAATAAATGAAGCGAGGTCAAGCACAACGCTGTTTTTTATCATATACGCCTCATATGGCGCGGCGAGTTTTTGACTGTCCAAGAATAGTTTTACCTCCTTTATTGATGAAGAAGAGCCATACGCCAGTACAAGCTTTGCATTAGATATGATTCCTGTCGAGGCTATAGAAAAAACTGTCTTGTCCGTAGGAGAATAAAACGCGAGCGTTGGTTTTTCAATGGTTGTGTCATCTACTACTTCGGGTGGTGCAAAAACCTGCATCCCGACGATTTTCTCATTGTGAGAGGCTAACAAAAAGGAGGCAAGAATTACGAGACCGACAAGAAGGGCCTGGGATATTGTTGGTATTTTCTGCGGCGCTATGATCATCACCTTTCTTTACGTTCAATTCTGTCTGTTTTCAGATTAGTACACTGTGAATGTTGTCGTTGCTCTATATTTCTTCTTTCCTATCTCGCGTATCGCTCTTACCGTATGTTCTCCAGAGGGCATAGCTGGGCTGAAGAACACTGGTTGATCGGTGAGAAGGAAGGTGTGGTCTTTACCAATTCTTGCATCAGAAAATGAAGCGAAATCTATCTCTCTGTAAGGCGAGCCATCTATACTTACTCGCAGGGGATTTTCTGAGCTCTGCTGGTATGGCTCTCTTGAAATAAGGGAGTAGTTTGTTATCACGCAACTAGAGGCCCTACACTCGCTTTCATGCGGAGGATTATAAAAACGGAAAACGTTTGAGTCTTCAACCTCAGCGTTCCTTGTGCACGAGGGAGCCAGTGAAAGCAACAGAAGAGCTATATTGTTGTGTTTCATTTTTCAATCTTCCTTAGTTTTTACTTCCTTTTTTGCTATTTAAACCTTGCTTTATACTTTTTCCCTGCTGAAAGGGACGCATTTCCAATTACCCAACATTCGGTTGAAATCTCAAGAGGTCTAGAACATTTTAAGGGCAAGTTTTATAAAGCATTTTCCTGTCAAGACAAGCATGAAAGGGCTTTTAGAGAATTTCCGGATGGGAAGGCATACCAAACGCGATAATCAGATGATTTTAACGTTACCTGACGTTACCAGCCGAGAGAAGGCAAAACAGCTCATCGGCAAGAGCGTCAGCTGGAAGAGCCCTGCTGGCAAGGAAATCAAAGGAGAGGTTACCCATCTCCACGGAAATAGTGGCGCCGTACGCGTCAGGTTTGAAAAGGGGATGCCCGGTCAGGCGATTTGCAATCACGTTGAGGTGCAGTGAGCATGGCAGGATTACGCAAGGGCTGTTGCTATTCACACGTTAAGCGGGCGTATACGAGGAAGAGCAAGTACAAGAAAAAGGGGTTCATTAAAGCCATTCCCACGAGCAAAGTCATTCGTTACATCATGGGCGACCAGCAAACATCGTATCCTGCTCGCATCGACCTCGTCACCAAAGAGGCTGTGCAGGTTCGGCATAACGCCCTGGAAGCGACACGCCTTGTGATTAACAGGCGTTTGAATGAGCTGCTTGGCTTGAATAACTACTTGTTCTTGTTGCGCGCCTATCCACATCATGTCTTGCGCGAGAACAAGATGATTACTGGTGCTGGAGCTGACCGTGTCCAGACAGGTATGCAGCGCGCCTTTGGAAAGGCTGTTGGCATCGCCTGCCAGCTCAGGAAAAACCAGCCTCTTTTTACTGTCTATTGCGCCAAAGAGGATGCACTCAAAGCGAAGCAAGCGCTGATGTCTGCGCGACCCCGCATGCCTGGACATTATACTGTTCAGATCGTGGAACGATTGGCGACTGTTGCGCCCCAGCCACAACAGAATACCGAGTAACTCTGCCTCATACTTTTTTACTCTTTAAACCCATATTTTCCACGAAGAGGCACAAAGACGAACCACCCCACCGAGGCTGTCACAACCCTGCCGCCTTTTTTTACTCCGCGCACTACTTCTTGTTCGTAGCGTGAACCGACAGGAGCAACCATGATGCCTCCTTCTTTGAGCTGGTTGATCGCTGTCGGAGGAAGCGCCGGGCAAGCAGCAGCGATGATGACTCGATCAAAGGGGGCATGCTGAGGAAGACCTAGCGACCCATCATGGTGCTCTACTGTTACGTTCTTCCATTTTTTTAGCTGTTTTTTTGCGGCGTCTGTAAGCTCTTTATGAATTTCTACAGTATATACTTTTCCTGTTGGCCCAACGAGTTCTGCAAGAAGCGCAGCCTGATATCCTGAACCAGTGCCAATCTCGAGAACCTTATTGCCCGGTTCGATATCGAGCTCCTGAATCATCCTCACGACGGTTGTTGGCTGGGATATTGTCTGGCCTTTTGCAATTGGAAGTGCTTGGTCAAGATACGCTTGTGACTTCAGTTCTCGCGGAAGAAAATCTGCGCGTTCTACTTTCTTGAATGCGTCTATGACTCGTTCGTCTTTGATGATGAAGTGACTGATCCAGAATTGAATAAGCTCCTCTTTCGACGGCATTCCTTTGTGATGGAGCCTGTTCTTTTAATGGTTTCTGTTGAGTTGTATTGTTGCATCTGGGGTCATCTCAACTGTATTTTTTAGGGTTCGTCAAAACATTATCCTCATAAGTTTCCCACCCACAAAATTGAGGGGAATTTTGTATTTTTTCTTTGAACCGTTTTTCCAATCTATGATATCTTTTAGGCGTGATTATCCTTAAAGGTAGATCATATTGCTCTACAAGCATTTCTAATTTAGCCCAACTTTTTTCATCTTCTAAATGAGAAGCCATTATCTCATATGCTAAAATTTCTCCTCGTGGATGTCTTACTATAAAATCGATTTGAACTGATGTTTTATCTGCTTTAAATAGGTCTTTGTATTCTTCAGGAACGCATAAATCAAATCTTTGATGGGGATAATATTCTCTTGCTGTATACTGGAGTATTCGTCCTAAATTTGCTTCCCACGCAGATTGCGCTTCAAAGCCAATATCTTTTCTGTGACCTTGAATTGTAGGTAGTTTGTATCGAGATAGGTTTGAAGGATCTAAACGAGTAGTTCTTGCTCTTTCTGCATGTCTATCTCTAAACTCAGGATCTTTCCATCTTTCGTATAGCTCTTTTCTTGCTCTTTCTGCATGTCTATCTCTAAACTCAGGATCTTTCCATCTTTCGTA
>CAZDTM010000005.1:22091-26680 GCA_964508385.1 Candidatus Woesearchaeota archaeon
CTCTAAACTCAGGATCTTTCCATCTTTCGTATAGCTCTTTTCTTGCTCTTTCTGCCTGTCTATCTCTAAACTCAGGATCTTTCCATTTCTCTCTTGTTCCTTCTGCCTTTGTCTTTGTTGGAAGATGATAATAACTAAAGATTTTAGTGAGTATTCTCCGATCCATTCCTACATTTTTTGCTAAATCCCCTAAGCTTTTATTGCTGTCTTGATGCTCTAAGAATAAGTTATCTACTATTGAAAGAGGGGGTTGGTGTATTTTTTCTTCATAGGCCCTTAATTTTTCCAGAGTTTTTTGAGAGACAATCTCTTCTAAAGAGCTATCGCTATTTAAAAGGTATTTTATTAAATTCTCGTTTGTAACTATCATAAAGGTTCGTTTAAATTTAGGTTTGAATATCTTACATACTGTTTTAATGAATTGGCCATCTTTAATGCAACAATGCGCTGTTGATTACACTGATTCAGCGACATAGAGAACACGCGTTTTAATGCCTAACATATTCAACAGTTCATCTTTCGATAATTTCGTGCTGAGCATATCCCCCATTTCTTTGTAATGTTCGCTTTGTCGTCGAGCATTCATTGTGACGGTCGGTTCAATTGTGATCTGAGCGACATTGTTCTCATCAATTGATGCTGTCGTCCTATAGGCAACACGTTTTGATGCGGCAGGGATGACTGAGGTGATGACCTCGCGGAGATGTCCATGCAGCGGGCCTTCCACATCAAGCGATAATGTGTGAATAGCGAGGCTTGGCTGCTCTCCTGTGTTTACATGAACAATTACGGGAAAGTCTGCTTTTTGTTCTCTGCGCTCAGCAACGCGAAGCCACACTTCTTCAAGGGCCGCGTATCTTTTTTCAATGTCGCCAACTCCTTCATAGGCGTTTTTCTCTTTTGTGAATCGTTCTTCAAATGCCTTCATTTCCCTCTCAATTTTTTTTGGAGTTCTCTCTTTGAGGGCGCTTTCCATCGCTTTCAGCATTGTTGAACTCGCACCCAGTTTCTTTGCCTCTTCAATCACTCCTGCATCGGATTCTGCTTTGGTTCGTTCTTCGAGCAATTTTTTTGCGCGCGGGCTGTCTTGCCATGCGCCCACTACTTTCATTTCTTCAATCCATGTCCGTGCTTCCTCATCGGTTCCAAACTTCAGGCCAGAAACGTCGTGCACATATTTTGTAAACGTTGGCGATTCTCCTGATGCCGCATACACCGCAAAGGTTTCCAGATCGTTATTCTCCGCTAGCGTCCTGTAGTCTGCAAACGCCTGGAGGAGGGTTTCTCTCTTTCCTCGGACATATCCTTGAAGTATTGCTGATAGGGGAGTGTCAAATGTTACTTGCGTACTTTCTGCAAGCCGTCTTTCCAGTTCCTTGGTCGCAGTCGTGAGCCGGTTGATAACGCCTTGGCGTTCAGTAAGACCGCCTTCTAAACGCCTGATCATGTCTTCTTTTGCGCTCAGCGTTCTTTCCCATTGTTCTTCTGATCTTCTTGGTTGCGGTACTACCTCCTTCGTTGTTTTTTGAAACTCTAGAACATACTCGACTGGGGAAACGGGCTTAATTTCAAAGGTGGGCCTTTTATTTATCCTTGTAGGCATTCTCCCACTCTTCTCGATGTGCTCACGCAGCGCCCTGATGTTCAGGTCGGGATTGCCATTGTCAAATATAGCAAACCTAATGCAACAATGGCCTGTGGCAATCTCAGGAAGAGTAATCCTTGCTTCCAAGCCCTGATGCGTCACAAATGCTTGAAGCGCTTCTCTAAGTGCATAACCCATTCCTTTTCCTGGAAGATCATCAGAAACAAGGTCGTACACAACGTAGGGTATTTTTACTGGTTTCGTCATCCTTCAGCTCGCCCGTGCACGTTTATAAACCTTTCTCTCTTTTACTACTCTTTGGGGGTGTCTTCATGCGTGGACGTACTCTCGGCGGACTTTAGGGCTTCAGCAAGGACTGGTGAAAGGTCTCCCATGCGAGCTTCTATCTCTTCCACGTCTTTTACTCTTGAAGAGGTTGCAGGATGTTTCGGCACAAACAAGGAGCAGCAATCCTCATGCGGTTGAATCGAAAGCTCATAGGTTCCGATCTGTTTCGCCACGTTGATGATTTCCTGCTTGTCAAATGTCAAGAGGGGACGGAGGATGGTGAGTGAGGTTGCTGCACTAACGGTATGCAGGTTGGAAAGGGTTTGGGAGGCGACTTGCGCCAAATTATCTCCAGTGACAATCGCCTGAGCATTTTCTTTGCGCGCAATCTGTTCTGCGATTCTTAGCATGTAGCGACGGTAGAGAATGACGCGGTAGTCTTTATCTGCAGACATCATGATCTTCTTTTGTATCTCGATAAAAGGAACGAGATACAACTTTGCTGAGGGCGTATAGGGGAGTAGCGCTTCGAAGAGTTGCTTGGCCTTGGTGATGGACTCTGTGGAGGTGTACGGATGGGAATGGAAATGAATGTAGACCGGCTTGCACCCTCGTTTCATGATGAGGTAGGCGGCCACGGGGCTGTCGATGCCTCCGGAGAGCATCACGATTACTTTTCCCGAGACGCCCACTGGAAGACCACCAACGCCGTGGAGCTTTTTCGTGTACAGGAAGGACTTGCCCTCCGTGATCTCGATGTAGAGGCGCTCTTCTGGTTCCACGAGATCGATGGTCATGTTGAACTTCTGCTGGAGATGGTGGCCAACCTCTTTGCAGATGTCTGGAGAAGAGAGGGGAAATTTTTTGAACGAACGCTTGCAACGCACCTTGAGTGTTTTGTTTTGTGATACGATCCTCTCTGCCGCTGCTTTGATGTCCTCTATGGAGGTATTGCTTGCGGTGATCGCTGGAGAGACTGAAGAGATGCCGCACACTTTCTGAAGCTTGGCGAGAACGGCGTCAAGATTGGAGGCTTCCGCCAGGTAGAGGATCAGCCGGCCGTAATATTTCTTGATTCCCTTGTGCTTTTCTTCCTTGAGCGCGGCCAGAATGTTTTCCGTGAGCATGCGCTCGAAGAGAGGCCTGTTCTTTCCCTTGGTGGCGACTTCAGCGTAGTGGATGACGATGGCTTCGTAGTTCATCTTGCGCAGAAAGAAAAACGGATTTTAAAGCCTCTGGTTGGCGTTATCTGGTGACCAACGCAGTAATGACGTTGTTGAAGTCAACCCAAAAAATTAAGGCCACGGTAATGACCAAAAAAATCAGCATCATGACAAGCATGACCTGAACCAGCTGGTTGGTTTTGCGGAGTTCTTTGTTGGTTCTCTCAAGATTTTCCTGCGAGAAGCCGTACAAAACGTTTCCCTTGGGATCCTTGTATTTCATAGAACCGCCTTTTTCTGATATGTATTTAAGCATTTATCTGATAGAGTGGCGATTTTTGTTTGTTACTCTAAAGTGATTATAACCGAAAGATTTATATATTAGGACTATGAGTAATATAGTATTACTCTATAGTGGTCATCGGAGGACAAAGACTATGAAATGCTTAAAATGCACCTATCAATGGGTTCCGCGAAAGAACAACCCCAAAGAATGCCCGCGCTGCAAAACGCGCCTGGACTATCGGGCAGTTATCAGCCGACAGGTTCAGAAGCAGCCAGTTGAACTCGCTGTTGAGGGTTACTAAACAACACCGCACAAGGAGGCTCTTACTATGACAGGCAACACAGAAACTAAAGCTAAAGCACAAGCGCAATATCCTATGTTCAAAGATCCCTCGCTGGCAGACACGCCAGAAGCCCATATGAATCTTGCTACCCAGATTACGTTGTTTTACATGGGCATAGCTCCAGTGAAATTGTTTACCTTTCTCGACCCCACGATTCAAGGCATGCTTGAAGACCAAGTACAAATGCTTCATGCAGAAGGTCATAAAAATCTTCCTGCCATGGCCGATATGTGGGGAAAAATGCCTGGTGTGATTAAAGATACTTTCGCACGTTATATTGGTGGTCGTGTTCTCGGTCAAGAAGCATTTGAGAAAAGTGCTGCTGATTTCCACAGGAGAGGTCGTCAGATTGGAGAGGATATCCTTGACTCTCTCTTAAAGAAAGTCAATGTGCCAGCTTATCTTGCTGCGCAAAAAGAAGCGGCTGAAAAAGCAAAGAAAGAAGGCACAAAGACGTAAGCCTTCTTTATTTTTTCTTTTCCCTTTCTTTTTCTCGCTGTTTTATCTCGATAAATTCTTTCATTTCATCAATGAGCATCTGCGCTTTTTTCTTGTATTTTTCGTACTCCTCCCCTGAAACTGCTTGAATGTCACGATGTGTGATGCCCTTGAAGAGGTTGTACAGCTCGTCCATAATAGCGCCTGCTTTCCTGCTGACGAAACCCTCTCTGACCAGGACTTTGTCCAACAATTCTCCTGCGTGGCTTGGCGTGGGCGGAGTTTCTTCTGCCATCATCAGCGCCGCGTGCACTGCGTCGATGGCCCCCCAGTAGAGATCAACAACTGCGGTCAGCAGGTGCTGTTCAGCGCTGTGGATGGACGCGGGAGCCATGGTGAAATAGGTCCAGACTGCTTCTGCTGAAGGGCGAATTCTTCCCTGGTCGAGAAGCGCTTGCAGGGGATCAAAGAAACCAGTATCGATCA
>CAZDTM010000006.1:0-6141 GCA_964508385.1 Candidatus Woesearchaeota archaeon
TGGCTTTCAGAAGGATGCTACTGACCTGCTGATGGCGCTGTATGGGCTGGTGCCGAAACGGAGACAGAGCCCGATTGAATTTGCACGCAAAGATCATTTTTTCATTGCCAGCAAAAACTTTCAGCTCCAGATGCTGAGCTTTGAGAAGGTGAAGCACTTCATGGAGGAAGGCAAGCGATTTATGAGCAGGTTTAACGAGGTTGTCCATGGACTTGATGGAAGATCTTATTGAAGGAGCAAAAGAGGAGCTCAAACGAGCTGACCACAGCATTTATGTTACTTTGAAGTATACGCGAACTGTTGATGTGATCAAAAATGTCATTAAACGTTTGATCAACGCCTGCGATCTGGCGATGATCGAGGCGTTGGAGCATCTCAAAAAACAAAAAAAAATCAAAGAGATCCCCCCCGCATCTAAACTGCGCGCAGACCTCATCGCTTCTTCTTTCCCAAAACTCAAAAAAGAAATCACTTTTTATTTCATGCTTAAGGACGTTGACAAGGCACTCTTCAAGAAAAAAGAGGAGTACAGAAAAAATGTGGCGCTGCTTGTTCAGTTCAAAGGGAAAGAGCTTGAGATCAATATTGATGCTTTGAAGAAATACTTTGACCGCACGGTGCAGTTCGTTGATGTGCTGCACTACATGGCATCCTAATGGAAAGGCATACTGCCTGCATGATGTGCGGGCAGCTCGCTACTGCACGTTGTACGCTCTGTGGTAGGATGGTGTGCAGCTACCATTTCGTGCAAACGCAGAATATGTGCACTAGTTGTGCCGGCGCACCTCGGCAGAAGATATTTAAAGGAAGGCTGGGTGACTAATACTATGAGCTTGGTTGCTGCTGTCAGTTCTGCAAAGGGCGGTTCTGGCAAGTCTGTCACTGCTCTGAATCTGGCGTTGGCGCTGCATTCTCTTGGCAGAGATGTGACGTTGGTTGATGCCAATTTGTCTGCCCCCTCTTTGGGTTTGCTGCTTGGCGCTCCGCGCGCTCCCGTGACCTTGCATCATGTGTTGAAGGGTGAAGCAGACGTGCATCAGGCAGTGTACCGCCATGCTTCCGGCATGAAGGTTGTGCCTGGAAGCCTGCAGCATCACGACTTGCAGGAGAAACATCTTGCAACATTACCACACCATCTTCATCAGCTGTCGTCAGATCTTCTTCTGTTGGATGCGGCTCCTGGGCTGGGCAAGGAAGCACAGCACGCATTGAACCAAGCGCAGGAAGTTTTGGTGGTGACGACACCAGATGTTGCTTCTGTAACGCAGAGCTTAAAGACCGTCAAGACCGCGCAAGCAGAGGGAAAACTGGTGCGGGGCGTTGTGGTGACACGGTACGGAAAACGCCACGATCTTGCATTGCAGGACATTCAGCATATGCTGGACTTACCTCTTCTCGCGGTGATTCCTGAAGACCATCACGTGGCTTCTGCGGCTGCACGAGGAGATGCTGTTTTGCAGGTGTTTCCTGATGCGCCAGCGTCTGTTGCCTACATGAATCTTGCGTTGTACTTGACTGGAGAAAGAGACACGCCTGCAGTTGGTCCTGTTGATCGTCCTTCAGAGGACGGGCGCCCGGGCTTTGGCGGCGAAGAAAATCAGAGCAGGTCCGCGCGGTTCTTGAATTGGGTGCTGGGAAAATAACTTTTTTCTTCGGAAACTCTTTTAAAGTGGTTGCCCCTTTTCAGATCCCTATGGTGGTCGTCGTCTAGTGGTAGGACGTAGGGCTGTGGATCCTAAAGCGGGAGTCCGATTCTCCCCGATCACCCTTGTCTTTATATAACAGGGACTTGACGAACGCTGGGGGTTTTGCATGGACGTTCACGTCTACAGTTTGAACTCATTTGTAAAAGGCCGTACTGGGGGAGGAAACCCTACAGGAGTTGTTCTGATCAAAGGGGACGGGCATAATGGCACGTCTGTTTTTGTTCCTACTCCCCTTACTTCCCGCCTCTCTTCTTCCCGTACCATGCAACGCGTTGCGAAAATGGCTGGCTTTTCTGAGACCGCATTTGTGCGGCCTTCAGGGGAGAAGACCTTTGACGTCCGCTTTTTCACGCCAACACAAGAAGTTGATTTGTGCGGTCATGCCACCCTTGCTTGGGCATACTTTCTCTCACGACGAGGACTTGAAAGCGGAACATACTACCAACAGACAAAAGCGCGCTCCCTACCCCTGGAGGTTCGGATCACTGACGACGGCCCTGTTTTCATGGAGCAGACGCCACCCCGGTTTTATGATGTTCTTGACCGCCGCATTGTTGCCGAATGTTTGCGCTTTCCTGAAGAAGCGTTGATGGTTTCTGATTCTGACCAACGAAAGGAAGAGTTACCCATCCAGATTGTGTCTACTGGTATGCGCGATATTTTTGTTCCAGTGCGCGATTTACAAACATTGTCAGAGATGAAGCCTGACCTTGATGCGATAGCACAATTGACCCGCCAGCATCATGCGGATGGTTTGCATGCTTTTACATTGCAAACGAAGTATGGATCGACGGCTCACTCGCGAAATTTCGCTCCTGCCTGCGGCATTCCCGAGGAAGCTGCTACTGGCTCCTCAACCGGCGCTTTGGCTTGTTTTCTTTTTCAGCATGGCGCGCTCGGATATTACGATCGTGGACGCCTCACCTTTGAACAGGGATGCTCAATGGGAAAGCCGTCTGAGATCCTTGCGTGGCTTGTTACTCAAAATAGCATGATTACGAACGTCTATGTTGGTGGGACCGCCCAGTTCCTTGAAGAAAAGGTTATTACGGTGCGCTCTTGATGGTAGTAACTAACCTTCGAAATCCTTATAGCCTCCCTGTTGTTGGCTTTTTTATGGAACGAACATCTGCGGAAAATCTTGTTGACGCACTGATGAGGCACCCGCATATTATTCAACCACATCGGGACTTCTTTGTCCAGGTACTCCTTCAAACACCAGAACCTGCTTCTAGCGAATTTTCTGTGCCTGTTGCCCGGCATACTCCTCAGCGTTATGATGGACGAGAAGAATTTGGCTACCTCTCCCTGCGGTATGTCTTGCACAATCGCACTGTTGCTCGTCCCTCCCTCATCGAGCACGTTGTCGAGGCTTTTTCTCGCCCTCCTTTCCTGCCTGCTCATTCTTCTCCAGCGCTTCTTTCAGACATTCGGAATAACTGGGTCATCCGTGAGCTTATGACATCAAGCCCGCATCCTTACTCGCTTCTTGGCATGTTTAACGTGTTTGATTGCCATGACGATGAAAGAGCGGAGAGTATGTGGTACCCCTTTCTTGTTATTCCTGGTGCGGAGGGCAGCGCCCTTGCCTCTCTTGTGCAGTGGGAAGAGATGCGCACACGTCACGCGCCAGTTCGCGCATAAACTATTTAAACATTAGAGCGTCGCTTCTCGTATGGTCATTCAACGTTTGAAAGGGACGAGGGATTTCTATCCTGAAGAGAAGTACACACAGGACTTTCTTTTTCGCACATGGGAGACCATCGCGAAAAAGTATGGCTATCAGAACTTTGACGGGCCGTTATTAGAACCTGCTGAGCTGTGGAAAGCGAAATCTGGTGATGAACTGGCTGGCCAGATGTACTCTTTTGTTGACAAAGGCGGGAAGGAAGTGGCTATCAGGCCGGAATTGACGCCGACGCTTGCGCGCATGATGGCTGCACGAAAGGACCTGAAAAAGCCGTTGCGGTTGTACAACATTGGACGCTTCTGGAGATATGAGCAACCACAATCCGGCAGATTACGCGAATTCTCTCAGCTGAACGTGGATCTGCTTGGTGAGGAGTCCATGCTCGCAGACGCGGAGGTTATTGCTACGTTAGTGTCAATTGCACGCGCGTTTGGATTGACTGGCAAAGACTGTTACATCCGCCTGAGCAACAGAAAACTGATTGAAAGCTTGCTCCTTCGGTCTGGGGTGAAAACGGCTTCCCTGAAAGAGATTTCCCGCCTGATTGATAAGTACGACAAGATCGGTGAAAAGAATTTCGTACTCTCTTTGAAAGATGCCGGTCTTACACAAGCGATCATTGACGCGGTCTTGCAACTCTTTCGCATTCGCTCTCTTGATGACATCCCTGCTTCCCGCCTTGATGAAAAAGGACAGGAAGGATTGACTGAATTGAAACAGCTCATGACCTACCTGTCGTACTTTGGCGTGCTGCCTTTTGTTGAACTGGACTTCTCCCTTATGCGCGGTTTGGATTACTACACGTCGACGGTTTTTGAGCTCTATGACCGCAATAAAGAATTCAGGGCGTTAGCTGGTGGTGGAAGGTATGAAAATCTTGTCGCTGCTCTGGGGGGGGAGAAATTGCCTGGCGTTGGCTATGGCATGGGGGACGTTGTTGTGGAACTGTTCTTGCAGCAAAAACAGAAGCTCCCTTCTTTCAAACGAGACCTTGATGTCTTTGTTATTCCTCTCGGAGAAGAAACCCTTCAAGAGGCGATTGCTCTTTGTACAGCCCTTCGTCAAACCTCTCTGGTGGAGATGGGGATGCCAAATAAAAAGCTGGCAAAGCAACTGGGCGATATCGCGAAAGCGGGCGTTCCTTTCTGCGTCATTGTGGGGCTGGAAGAAGTGAAGAACAAACAGATCCGCCTGAAAAATCTTTTGACAGAGCAGGAAACCCTCATTCCTCGTGCCGATTTCTTGAAAGATCCTGCACATTACCTGCGGACATGAGAGGCGTTATGTTTCTTCCTTCTGCAGCGTGATGTTGATCTCTCCAAAGGCAACTTCTTGATCCAAATCAATCTTTCGCTGGTTGGAAAGGTGGAGCAAAGGAATAAACGTGTAGACCCTGTCCTGCTTTGATCCAGATTCAACAAGTTCGGTGAATGTGAGCGTTGGTTTCTTTCCTATATGAAGCATGCTTGTGATCTTCTCGTACACTTTTTGCATCAACGCAATAATGTCTACTTTTCTGGCGGGAATGATCGCGCGCTGAATCACGTCGATCTCTGAGATTCTCTTGATCCTTCTTCTTTCATCGATCTCCAGCGCCTGTTCGAGTGCCGCCATCAGGTCATTGATGGTGAGCTGCCGTTTTCGTGGCTGCGGTGTTTTGATGAGCAGCGGCGGGTACTCTGCATTTTTCAAGTACGCATACCTCATGTCCTGCTCAGCTTCTTCCAAGAGATTTTCTTCAGGAGGGAAGAGCTGGCTGTCAAACTGGGCGAGGTGGTCGTCCAGCTTATGGGACTTCAGTTTGAGGAGAATCGCTGAGGCGAGAATGACTTTTCCTGAGATGAAGAAGTTGTGCTCTTTCAATTGACGAAGGCGTTGAAGGTAACTTTGGGTCAATTTAGAGATATCAATGTTCCACGGATCGAGTTCCTCTTTTTTGATGAGCTCATAGATGATGCTCTGCCACGTTATCTCGTCTTCCTTCGTCAAAAGGTTGAAGATTCTTTCTTGCATGCTTCCTGTTTCTGAAAGCGACTATATAAATGCTTCTTTTGCCGAACGGAGAACGAACCATGCTGCTTTGAAAAAGACGAGCTTTGTTACCATTTTAGGATGGTTACATGCGAAAGATTTAAATATAAGTTCATTCTTCTTTTCTCTATCACCTCTTTTTCCCCAGGAAGCCGCTCCTCACGGGGCCGCTTCCCAGGGTTTTATTCTCCCATGACGCCAGAAAAATCAGAGACCTCGTTGCCAGAACTCACTGACGCCCTTGTTCGACGTTTTCTCCCCACCACGTTGCGCGGACTTCATCTCGATGCTGAAAAACAGCGTGTTCTTCGCGACAAAAAAGATTCCTATCGAAGAGACTATCCTACTCTGTATTCTGCTGTCACTCTTCTGATTTCTGAACGTCGACGCGTCACTCTTGAAAGCCTAATGCCCTTTTTTTCTGGTGCTGGATTTGTTCTCCACAAACCTCATCAGGCATACACCCTGGTGTATGATGGCCAGCTTCCTTATCTTCAGGTGCTCATGCATCCGCGCACAGGGAATCACGGCTGTCTGGAGCAGATTACGATTGAAGCGCTCTCTCCCAAGCCAGCTCTTATTCTCGCAGGCCAGCTTCTTGAGTATCTTCAGAAAACCTAATTATTTCTTGAGCCTTCTCAGCACCATGTCGCTATCAAATATACGTTTCGTCACTGCTTCAACTTTTTCCAGCATCGCGTGGTTCATACGGTG
>CAZDTM010000006.1:6151-21311 GCA_964508385.1 Candidatus Woesearchaeota archaeon
GGCGGCAGAAGCGGGCGGGCGTCATCCCTCTCTGGCTGAACCTTCCCAAAGATGTTGTACGGATCATAAGGATCTGCGTATCCTTGGGAAGGCTGGCTCTTTGGAACTTCCTGCACTGCAGGCATCACCTCTTGTTCCCCAGAAACCGGTTGTACTACAGAAATGGGATCTTGCTGTGAAAAGAAGGGGGCTTCCTCTGCAAGCGGGGCAGGAGATGCAGGGGCCGTTGAATTGAGATATGACTGATTGATGGTTGTGTTACGTGGCACGACGCCGATGATGGGACCACTTTCTCGCGGTTGTATTGGCATCTGCTCTTCCCTATGCGCATTCACGGATTCGAGATTGTCCATAAACTCGCCATTGCCTGTTCGCGGGCGGGCAATCTTGCTTAACCAATCAATTTCTGGATCAGGAGAAAGCTGCTGCCCTGATTTTTTTTCTTGCTCCCGTTGTGTTGCTGCCTCTTTTTTTTCGATGGTGCTGGGGCGCAACTCTTTGCCCGGCATTGTCAATTTGAGAAGAACGTCATCGCCGTTTTCAGGGGTATACTCATCCGTAATTGCACTCACCTCTTATTTTTTGCGTGTCGTTGGTCTTTTTATATGTTACTATTTCGATTTCATCTCAACGTAATGGCATTTGCCGCAGTAGAGTCTGTTGTCGTGTTGAGCAAAGAACATGCCTGGCCCACACTTCGGACAAGTTGGCGTTCGTTTCAATGCGCCGCCCTCGGCTTTGTAGTGCTCCCACCGCTTTGAAGACGCGTGATTCTTGAGCGTTTTTCCTTGCGCCGCCATTACTTGCCACCTTCCTTTGGTTGCTGCGCTGCTTGTTTGGCTTGTTCAGGCTTCTTTTTTTTGTTGATGGCTTCAATTGCTTTCAACGTTGTTTCGTCATCGTAGATGTATGCATCGACCATCGCGCGCGCCGAACCATACACCTGCCTGATCTTTTTGATGACAACCAGTTTTTCGTTTGTCTTGATTTTTTCTGCAAGTGTTTTTTGCACGTCGACTTCTGCGGGCGTTGATTTTCCTGCGAATTCTGCTTGTATGACGACCTCTCTTCTTTTTAGCAGATCATTGCGCTTTTCCGTGACAATGGTAAGATCGCTCATTTTACTTTTATCGCATACTCTCCCTTTACTGTGATGCCAAGATTTTTTGCTACTTCAGACGTGTTGGGGTTGGCAATAAAAATTCTTCCTTTCCAATTCTCTGAGAAGGATGTGCCCTTGCAAATAGGACAGTTGTCCTTTTCGACAAAAAGCTTGCACTTTTTACATACCTTTCGTGCCATGGTCTATTCTTTTTCCTTTTTTTTGTCTTCTTTTACAGCTTTCTTTGCTTTGTTTTCGTCCTTCCACCACTCTTCTTTGCCGAGAAATGGCTGGCGCATCGTTAACCCTATCTTTGGATTGGACATGTCTTTGTAGGACACTGCAATGATGCGCGCCCGGCAGAGATCGCCGACTTTTAAGGATTTCTTTGACTCTTTTCCTGTCAGCACGTTTGCTTTAGAGAAGCTGACGTAATCATCCATGGTTTGGGAAATATGAACCATGCCATCTAAAGGGCCAATGTCCAAGAACGCGCCAAATTCGTTGATTTCTCGCACCGTGCCTACGACCACTTCCTGAAGCTCTGGCTTGAAAGTGAGCAGCGTGAAGACTGTTTCATAGTATGCTGCCCCATCGCCTGGAATGATGACGCCTTCGCCCACCTCGTTGATGCTCGTCACTCCTACGACGACACCAAGATCTTTGGAGATGAAGTTTTCAAAACGGTCTCGCAGCGCCTTCATGATGGACTGTTCGGTGTTTTCATGGAAGGTGTGGGGAGGAACTCTGATGTAACTTTTCACTTTTGATTCATAGAACATTTTTCACAACCCGGTGATATAACGCTGTTGCCGTATCGTGAGAATTCGCAAGCCCCTCTTTTTAAGCTTTTCTTTTAAAGCCGCATCCTGCGTTGCCACGATCAGGTCTTTTTTTGGCTTTTCCGAGGCCCAGGAAAGCAAAATAGCGTCGACTGGTTCTGTGCGCGACGAGGGGAGAACAGCGATCTTTTGTTTTGCGAGATAGGCGCGCGCAAGCTGTTCATCTTTCTTTCCCTTGATTTCATCGAGTGTTTTTTCGAGAACGGCAAGCTCTACTTTTCCTTCTACCACTTCCTGAATGCCTTCTGGTATGTTTACTTTCCATCGCAGTGCGTCGAGGAGAAAATCAGTGTCGAGGACAACAAGAACCATTCACTTGTTCATGCATCAGAATATTTAAATATGATCTCGCTCGCTGTTTTCTGGGAAAAGAGATGATGCAGAACAAAGGACAGGCAGCTATGGACTTTATGATGACCTATGGCTGGGCGCTCCTCATTATTCTTGTTGCTCTTGGGACCATTAGCTTTTATTTTCTACGGGGCTCTTCCTTTGCTCCTGATGTGTGCGTGCTTATTCCTGGACTGGGGTGTTCAAACGCGGTCGCCTATCAAGACTCCCTGAGGTTTACAGTAACGAACGGCATGGGACAAGACCTTACCCAGTTTCAGGTCTCTGCCGAGGGGTGCGGTGTTGCTTCTGCTTCTTCTTCGCTGAGCAACGGAGAACAAAAGGTATTTACTCTTGGTGGATGTTCTCACTCGCCGCAAGATGTGGCGCGCCATCGTCTTCTTGTTGATTACACCCCAAAAGGAAGCACGCTCTCTCATTCACGGAACGGGGATTTCCAGGGCGTTGCTGAGGGCGGATGTTTGCAAACGTATTGCACTTCTGGCGGCGGGCCTGGAAGCGGCGGCTCTTTCGTTCCCGACGGAGCAACAACGATGCTGTTCCACTTTGATGAGGGATCACCAGCGACGCAGGTTGTTGATAGCATAAAGGGAGCAATAGGAAACATTATTTCCGCTTTATGGATCGTCCGAGGCTCGAGTCCCGCGCTCCAGTTTGATGGTTCCACTTCCTACGTCATGGCAAACCCGCTGTCCCTGGACGAACTCGAGGAGATGACCATTGAAGCGTTTGTGAGAAGCGATGGCGCTGCCGGCAACGATATGATTGTGAATAGTGGAAGTGCGTTCCGGCTCTGGATTGCTGCAACTTCCGGCAATCTTAACTTTGCTGTCTATCGTTCTTCATATGATGCCGTTTCTTGGCCTTATCCCACGGATGGGCAGTGGCACCATGTTGCCGGCACCTATGATGGTGAATTCGGAACAATGGCGCTGTTCATCGATGGCCTGTTTGTCGCTTCAAAACAGCATAGCGATGGGCCTGGACCTATTCCGGCCAACAGCCCACAAAAAGTTTCGTTCGGTGTTGCTCTTTCCGGAACCGATCCCTTCAAGGGTGGAATTGACGAGGTGCGTCTCTCTAACGCTGTTCGTTATTGATTGATTGTACAAAGGACATAAGAAAAGCCTTTTAAACGTGTTCTCTCCCTTGTGTGGATGTTATGCCTCATGTAGGAGTTGATCATGGCAGAAGACGTGAAGACAAAACTTGCGCGCTACTATGCTCTTACGACCCAGGCTCTTAGCAAAGCCAGGGCAGCACCAGAAAATCTGGGTTTAGATGGCGCACGCGAGGACTTCTTAGACATGATTCAACGGTACATTGATGACGCAAAGTTTTTTGAACAAACTGGCGACGCAGTCAACGCCCTTGCCGCTCTTTCGTATGCTCATGGGTGGCTTGATGCAGGGGCTCGTTTAGGGTTGTGGGACGTTGGAGACAGCAGGTTATTTACTGTTGACGACAAGCCGGTTCCGTAACGCAAACCATTTAAGGAGATCCTGCTCTTTCTTTTGAAGAGGTGATAAGCAACGAAACCACGCATTCATGTGCTGAGTCTTGGAGGAAGTTTGTTTGTGCAAGAGGAGATTAACATCTCTTTTTTGCAACGATTCAAGAGGGTTCTTGCCTCCTTTCCGGATAGAAAGTTTGTGATCGTGCTTGGCGGTGGAAGACCTGCGCGCTTGTATATCCGCTTTCTCGAGGCTGCTGGCTGCAACATTGAAGAGTGTTCTCGCATCGGGATGGATGTTACGCGGCTGAATGCGAAGGCGTTTGCACACTTTTTTCATGAACAAGCAAACAAGACGCTGCCTCGCTCTTTTGCCGACGTGCTACACTTGCTCAAAAAACACAGCATTGTTGTTGCTGGCGCTCTGCGTTTTGAAAAGGAGAACACCAGTGATGCGACGGCAGCCCACCTTGCCCACTATACACGGAGCGACTTCATTAATATCACTGATGTTGATGGCTTGTTTACTGCAGATCCGAAGAAACAGAAAGGTGCACGCCTGGTTCCTTCGATTTCTTTCGATGATTTTTATGTTCTTGCTCGGCGATTTCATTATAAGCCCGGACAACATTTTGTCTTGGACCAACATGCAGCGAAAATTATTCGAGAGCATGGAGTGACAACGTATATTGCAGGGCCAGATCTTCAAAATCTCAAGCATCTTTTACAAGGAAAAGCTTTTCGGGGAACAACGATTTCGTAATACGATGAACGTTATTTGCGTCACTGGAACGCCGGCGAGCGGGAAAAGCAGACTTTCGAAACCTTTTGCGAAACGATTAGGATACCAGTATCTTGAGCTGACCCCTTTTCTGGTGAAGCATGGCCTCTCTGAAGGGTACAACAAAAAGATGCAGACGTATGAGGTGGTTATTCCTCGCTTGCGACGTTTTCTTGAGCCTCTTTTGGAGAAGGCACGCGACCACCATGCAGGCATCGTGATTGATGGGCACTTGAGCCATGAACTCTCGCCACGCATTGTGAAGACTGTTGTCGTGGTGCGTTGCGATCCCAAGGTCTTGCATCGACGATTGCTGTTGAGAAAGTATTCTTCTGCCAAGGTCCAAGAAAACATGGATGCAGAGATTTTTGGGGTATGCGAGGAAGAAGCGCGAGCGTATGGACACAAAGTCGTTGTTGTTGATGGGACATCCTTCAAGCAACACGCATTTAAAGCCATGATGCGTAAGATTCTTCACGCTGTGGGAGTACGATAACCAATGCACGACCTTGTCGCTTTTGTTCCGACGATGAAACCAGAAGAACTTGGTTTTTCTCAGTTTGTCCAGATAACCTCGTTTCGTTCTGTTTTTGGCGTGGGTGATGCGCGAAAGAATCGCGGCTTGCTGAAACGCGGCGTTGAGATTCTCATGTCACCAGAAAGAGGATCAACAAAGGACGCTCTTCGCTGGAAGCATTCTGGATTGGACGAGGCAATCGCCACAGATCTGCAACGGTGGCACATCGCAGTTGGCTTTGCTGTTCATGAACTTGTGATCGAGCAGAATCCTCATCGCCGTGCCTTGCTTTTGGGAAAAATGATGCAGAATGTCCGGTTATGCCGCGCCTGCAAGATCCCCATGATCTTATGCTCTCTTGCGCAGAATCGATGGCAACTCTGCTCACGCGAAGATTTGAGAAGCTTTGGAAGGCTCCTGGGGATGACGGGTGCAGAAGTGAACGCTGCGATGTCTTTCAAACGACCGGAAAAGGGCATACGAGAGGTTCTTTGACTCTTTTTCCTTGCTCTCCAAACAGCGCCGCTGTTCCCACAAAGCTTATAAATGAGGCATACCTTTCTAGACTATCCAGAGAAGAGAGAGCTCCATATTCAGCTGTTCTCGCTCTTAGGAACTTCCAAGAGCCTGTAGGTGATCCCTATTCCAGCTTTACGACCAACATTACGAGAAAAAACACGTTATGTCTCATTTCTGGCCTCCAGTGATGGCCAGTTGCGGCGATCTGACGTTGAAGATGCCTTGCGTCAGCAGCTCATGCTTTTTATGGGCACTGAACAATATGCACGCGCGGGCATCCAACTTTTAAATACGCGATTCAATGCTGGTACTGGAGAAGGAATAATCAAAACAGAACGCGATTATGTCGACCATGTTCGCGCCAGCCTTTTACTGACCCGTTTTGTTCGCAACACGCCCGCACTCTTTCGCAGCGTTCGAGTGTCCGGCATGATGAACCATCTTGATATGACACCAAAGGAGGAGAACACCAATGCAAGCTGAGGATATGAGCCACCAGGCGATGGGGTATGACAGAACGAGTATTATGTTTAGTCCAGACGGAAGACTCTTGCAAGTGGAATATGCAAAAAAAACAGCAAAGCAAGGCTCCACTGTTGTCGGCCTCGTGTACAGGGACGGCGTTTTGATCCTTGCAGACAAACGCATCACTGAGAAGCTGATTGTTCCTGAAAGCGTCGAGAAAGTGTTCCAGATTGACGAGCACATCGGCGCGAGCACGTCCGGCATTTTGGGTGACGGCCGTGTTCTTGTTGAACGCGCGCAAGTGATTGCACAGCAACACCGCGTCACGTATGACACACCGATTACTACTGAAACTTTAGTGAAAGAAATTTCCAACTTGAAACAGCTGTACACCCAAGTTGGTGGAGCACGACCGTTCGGCGTCAGTATCATCTTTATTGGCTATGGCGACAGGCCACATTTGTTTGTGACTGACCCCACCGGCATTTTTGTTGAATACAAAGCAACAGCTATTGGCGAAGGGGATGCTGTTGTCAAAGAATTACTGGAGAAACAGTACAAGGAAACCATCTCTTTTGATGACGCAACGCGCATGGCCATGGCCGCCCTCAAAAAAGCGCTCGGAAATGATTTTGATGTTGCGCGCATTGATGGGGCATACATCCCAAAAGAAACGAAGCAGTTCAAACGCCTCACGCGTGAAGACATTGTGAAATACGCGAAATAACATGGTAGCTATTGACAAAGCAGTTATTGCACGATTGAAAAAACAAGGACTCCTGTTTGAGATTCTTGTTGACTGCGATAAGGCTTTAGACTACAAACGCGGAAAATCTCTTGGCTATGGCGACATGGTTGCTACCAACGCCATCTTTAAGGACGTACGCAAAGGCGAGCACGCCAAAGAGCACGATTTACAACGTCTTTTTAATACGACTGATGTGGAAAAGATTTCATTGCAGATTATCAAAGAGGGAGAAATGCAACTGACGTCGGAACACCGCGCGCGCGAGAAAGAAGAGAAGAAGAAACGCATTATTGATATCCTGAGAACAAATGCGGTTGACCCGCGCACTGGACTTCCTCACCCGCCTGCACGCATTGATGCTGCGATGGAACAGGGGGGAGTCCACATTGACGAGTACAAGGCTGCCGAAGACCAAATTGAGGCCATTGTGAAGAAGATTTACCATATTCTTCCCTTAAAGATGGCACGCAAACTTCTGGCGGTGAAAGTTGCGCCCCAGTACGCCAACTCCACCTTGATGATTTTGAAGAGGCATAAACTGCTGAAGAGCCAATGGCTGAGTGATGGAAGCTTGCTGGCAGACGTAGAAATTCCTGCCGGTCTTCAGGACGACGTGTTCTCTGCGGTGAATGGAGTGACGCACGGCTCAGCAGATATCAAGATTTTGAAAGTGATTGACTAGGAGGAAAGAATACAATGGGACAACTCTACGTGAATGAACGTGATATTGTCGTTCCCGGCCAGCTTCTTGCTGACGGCATGGATTATCTGCCCTCAAGCGGCGTGTATCGGGAACCGGAGAAAATTATTTCCACGCTTTTGGGCCTGGTGAACTTAGAAGGGAGACTGATCAAGATTATTCCTCTCCGAGGACGCTATATGCCAAAGATCGGGGATATTGTGATTGGGCGAGTTGTTGAGATGACATTCAGCAATTGGTTTGTTGACATTGGTTGCACCAACAACGGCGTGCTCAGCTTAAGCGAAGTTGAAGAATATGTGGAGAAAGGCACGGACCTCAGCACGTACTATGATTTCGGTGACTACATTGTCGCACGCATTTCAAATGTGATGCGCAATAATATTGACTTGAGCATGCGCGGGCCCAGCTTACGAAAATTGGCACCTGGGCGTTTGCTGACAATCAACAGCAGCAAAGTTCCGCGACTGATTGGAAAGCAGGGAAGCATGATCTCTCTGATCAAAATGAAGACGGGCTGCAAAATACTTGTCGGTCAAAATGGCGTTATCTGGGTACAAGGTAATCCAAACAATGAGATGCTTGTCCAAGAAACAGTGAAACTCGTTGATGAACGCGCGCACATTGAGGGTTTAACAGAGTATGTGACGCACTTCCTTGATGATGAAGTGAAAAAGAGAAACCTCGAGGTTCTTCCTCCAGTGCCTGAAGAGGAGGGCCATCATGCCGAGTCTTCCGAGCACAGCGATCAAGGACAAGGAGAGTATCGCGAGTATCATGGCGGCGGAGGAGGCTATCGTGGCCGGAGCGATCATGGCCGTGGAGGCTATGGTGGGGGCTATGGTGGAGGCTACCAACGACGGGAGCACCAAGACTTTCGACAAGATCGACAAGATTTCAGACGGCCAATGAGGCGACGACCGGATCATCTTTTACCACGAGGCATGAGGAGATAATACTATGGCAAAATCAATGAAAATGGACATGAAAACTACAAAAACGAAGCGACCAGACGGCAGAATGGCTGAGGAGTTGCGAGAAATGGATGCGAAAATCGGCGTGGTGCCGCGCGCAGACGGCAGCGCGATGTTCAAATGCGGAAAAACTATTGCTGTTGCGGCAGTCTATGGACCACGAGAGCTTCACCCTAAATTTCTGCAGAATCCTCAGAAAGGGATGCTGCGTTGCAACTACAACATGCTTAGCTTCTCCGGTTCAGGTGAGCGTGTTAAGCCGGGTCCATCACGACGAAGCAAAGAAATCAGCATGGTGATTCAAAAAGCATTGTTGCCTGTGCTCAATATGGACCAATATCCCAACGCCGTGATCGATATCTTCGTAGAGCTAATTCAGACCGACGCTGGGACACGCTGCGCAGGAATAAACGCTGCGTCGCTTGCGTTAGCAGATGCCGGCATTCCTATGAAGGACATGGTTGCAGCTCTTGCTGTTGGTTTAGTCAATGGGTACGTTGCGGCTGACCTCACAAAAGAGGAAGAGGACCTTGATGGGGCAGTGGATATCGCAACAGCAATTCAGCCAAACGCTGGAGAGTTTACGCTCATCCAGATGGACGGCAAGATCAAGAAAGAGCACTTTGTAGAAGCACTTGAGCTTGCAAAAAATGTTTCGAAGAAAATCACTGAGGTTCAAACACGAGCCCTCAAGGAGAGGTACCAACTATGACAAGCAGCATGATTCGAAAACATCTTGACAGACTCCTCGCACTTCAAACACGAGAAGATGGACGAGGGTTGTTGGAATACAGAAAAAATATCACTGTTGAGCTTGGCATTTCAGCAAAGAGCGCTGAAGGCTCTGCCCGCGTCAACATAGGGCAGACTGAAGTCGTTGCTGGAGTGAAACTTTGCGTTGACAAGCCCTACCCAGACACACCTGAGCAAGGAAATCTTGTTGTCAGCGTGGAACTGTTGCCTTTAAGCAGCCCTGACTTTGAGTCAGGACCACCCAACATTGAAGCGATTGAGCTGTCTCGTATTGTTGATCGGTGCATTCGTGAGACTGAATGCATTGACTTAGAAAAGCTCTGCATTAAGAAGAATGAAAAGGTATGGACGGTGTTCATTGATATCTATCCGATTAATGACGATGGAAACTTGTTTGATGCGGCAGCTTTAGCGGCCATTGCAGCCCTACAGGATGCTCGCCTGCCGGAATATGACGCCAAGGAAGAGAAGGTCGTCTATGAACATAGAACGAAGACAAAACTTCCTCTGCAACATGTACCCATGGAGATTACTGTGGTCAAAATCGCAAACCAACTCCTGGTTGATCCTACGCTGAATGAATGGACGTGCCTTGACGCACGCCTTACTGTTGCTGTCCTGGAAGATGGCACCATTTGCGGGATGCAGAAGGGTGGCGAGGCAGGGTTGACTGTGGAAGACGTCAATCGCATGATTGAAATTGCCCTCACCAAAGCCGGAGAGTTGCGGTCCAGACTCTTCAAGGAGTAACACCATGAAAACCGACAAAGAAGAAGCAACTCAACAAGGAAAACCACCCCAGGAAATGGGCTACACGAAGTATGAGAAGGCGCGCATCATTGGCGCCCGCGCGCTCCAAATTTCCATGGGCGCACCAATCCTTGTTCCTGTTGACAAAAAGGACCTTGAGATCATCAACTACAGCCCTATTGAGATTGCGAAGCGAGAATTCGACAAAGGCGTGCTGCCTATCTCCATCAAACGTCCAAAGCCGTGAACCATGGTTGCGCTGAAAGAACAGTACACTGCGTTGATCAAAAAGTATAAACTTCCCTTGTATGACGACATTGATCACGAGTTTGAGCTTCTTGCTATTCCGAGCATTCTGGAAATTGGAAAACCTCTGGCGTTTGTCCGACGCCGCATGAACGATAAACTTGCTTGGATGTGCAATTTGATTCAGTCCCTGCTTTCTCCTACGCCCGGTTCCTATATTAGTCTGTATGAGAGCGGTTTGTTCACCAAAGAAGAGAGGGACGAGATGTCAAAACTTTTGCGGGACCTGATGAAGCTGGAACGCACTTCTGTTGCTTTGGACATTGAAGGCGCAGAGCAGAAAGATGCCGGTTTTATTTCAGAGGTCTTTGCCCGGTGGCCGATCTGGAAAAAGCAGGTGCTGGTGCTCACGCAGAAGCTCATCAAGGGATGGGAAGAGGAAAAGAAGACGCAGAAGTCTTCGTACTTGGGATGAGGATCGATCCTCTTTCATTCTTTCTTTTTGCCTGGAGAAGGTCTCGTTCTCTTTTTTCTGAAAAATGTTCTCATTCTGCAATGGTTGTAAAATTATTTAAATGAAAAGAGTGCACTTACCGATAAGAAATCCTAATCAAAGGTTTCAAAAACGGAGGTGACGTTGAGTGGCTGGATTCTTATATCAAACAACGAGCGCTATAACAGACCCGCTTGGTATGTTATGGGCTGCAATTGCAAGCCAGCTCCCAGCATTAGTAGGGGCGGTTATCGTCCTGATTATCGGTTGTTTTGTCGCGGTCATTTTAGGCCATGCAGTACGCCTTATTTTGGAAAAACTGCGTGTCGACCATTATGTTCGACAAGGACACTTAACACGAGCAGTGGGCCATACCCACGTGCCTGCAACTGCAGGAGAGCTCTTTAAGTGGTATATCATCATCTTGTTCTTACAACAGTCTGTTGCCATGTTGAACCTTGGCACGATCAGCAGTTTATTGGGAACATTTGTCAACTGGTTACCAAGCGTTTTGGTAGCAGCAGTCATTGTATTGTTCGGTATTGCTGTGGCTAACTATGTGCAGATCAAGATGGTTGAACACAGCAAACAACGAGGTGTTGCAGCAGTCGCTGGCATCTTCAAGGTTGTCATCTTAGTGATGGTCATTATTCTATCCTTGAAGCAAATCGGCGTTGACGTCAGCATCCTAGAAAACACCTTTATGCTGATTGTTGGTGCTTTGGCAATCGGAATTGCTTTAGCATTGGGCATCGGCTTAGGTCTTGGATTGAGAAAAGAATCCGAGAACATCGTCAAGGACCTCAGAAAACATTTCTGAGGATCTTTCTTTTTCTTTTTACTTTCATTCTACATCGTAAACTATAAAAGTACGGATGACATGCCATTTGTGAACATGAGCAAGATGTTGTTTTCTGCTTTGGGTTTAGGACTTGGCGCAGCCACCTTACTATGCTATGATTTAGCTCGTCATCACTCGATCGGATTTGAGCAGATAAAACAGGAGTTTACCAAAGCAAACGTGACTCGTGAGATCTCCGACGCTCCAGGCATACTATGGATGATTGGTGGATTTGATGACGATCAGAATGGCTCACTCGATAGGATAGTAGCGCTCATGACGAGCAGCCTATCACTTACCGGAGAACCTTCTCCGATGACTTATCTCAGAAAAGATCTTACGCCAACAGATCCTGAATTTGGAGAATACAGCGCCAAGCTGCTGCCATAACGATCAATTTTTTCTTTTAAGCTCATCGTGAGCATCTTAAACTTAACCTGCTGAACAATATTTCACCTCAGTCGTTAAGTGAGTCCGAGCGTTAGCGAGAGCGCAGCGTTTCCTTGACCCGAAAAGGATCTCTCGAAATGTTTTTAACGTCTAACGGAAATCATATTACTATGGCACACCTAAATACTGAAATTAAGGCAAGATCAACAAATCAAGATGAAATAAGAGAGATTTTAAAATTAAAAAATGCCTGTTTTAAGGGTGTTGATCACCAAATTGATACTTACTTCAGGGTAAGCTTTGGCAGATTAAAATTAAGAGAGGGTAAAATTGAAAATCACCTCATTCATTATCAAAGGGAAAACAAAGAAGGCCCAAAACAATCACAGGTGACCTTGTTTACGTCAGATCCTACCTCTTCTTTAAAGGAAATTTTAACAAAGGCCTTGGGAGTTTTAGTTGTTGTAGACAAAAAGAGGGAAATTTATTTTATTGATAATGTAAAATTTCACATCGACGTAGTTGAGAATTTGGGAACATTTGTTGAAATTGAAGCTATTGATATTGAGGGCAGTATTGGAAAAGATAAATTACTCACACAATGTCTATTCTTCCTTGATCTATTCAAGATTTCTCAAGAAGATTTGATTTCGCTTTCTTATAGTGATTTGCTATTGCAGAAGTAACAGACTTGCTTTCGATCTGTAAGAAAAGATAAAATTTACTCTTCTTCAGTGCCGAGAATTTCTGGTGGCCTGTTGACGTTGAGAACCGTGATGGTGATTGTCTTCTGTACGGTTCCAAGACCGTCAGTTGCTGTGATGGTTACTTTGTACGTTCCCGCATCAACATAGGTTGTCTTCTTTGTTGCTTCAGTCATCCATCCACTATAAACAATAGTGACTGGCTGGCCACTGTCTGTTTCAACAACTGGGTTCAGTGTGATTGTGTCTCCTTCATTGACTATGAGGTCCCGCGGTTCTGTTGCGAAGCGCAAATTTGAACCTGGTCCTTGGCCAACGGGGAAAACATCAACCTGGATGCTCTTATACGCAACCAATCCGCGGTTGTCCCTGCAGGAAATTGTTACGATGTGCGCCCCAATATCCTTTTGTGAGGTTTCCCTCGTGTTTGCCGTGATCCAATCGGCGTGGTCTGGCGTGTTTCCCATATACCCCAAAATGACGGGATCATTGTCGGGATCAGTGCAGGTTGCTTCGATCACCAGTGGCTGGCCTGCAGTTACAGCGAGGTCGCGGGCGTTTTCAATGATGGGAACTTGGTTACCAGTCTTTATTTCGATGCAGTAGCCTTTGCTTCTTGTGTACTGGCCGTCAGTCACGGTAACAATGAAGCGGTGAACACCAAGGTCGCCTTTTTTCGTTTGCCACACGCCGTTGCTGTCGCTGAATGGAGAGGAGAAGTTCACGTCTAATCTTCCCAAGGGACCGACCGGGTGCGTTGGATCCTGCTCATCCGGATCCTGAACAATGGAGTAGAGGTTAATCACATCGCCTTCAGAAGCAACAAAAGGACAGACGCTGCCTTCGGCCCTCAATGAACCTGCCCGCAACGCAGGTGTTTCGCTGCAGTACTTCTTGGTATCGATTTCCTGCGGCGTCTTTACTTTTGCATCCTGCACACAGAAACTGGAAGGAACATAACATTGCTTCTTGTTGTAATAATAGATGCAGGAGTTTGTTTCCTTGTCCCACTGCGTGTAACTCTTTATTGCTGTCGTGGTCTCTTTTGTGCTTGTTTTCTCTACTTTCTTCTCTTCTCCGTTGGGAAGGAGCGTCACAACAAGAACAATGGCTGCGATAATAAGCAGAACAATAACAATGGCTGCGATAATGATTCTTCGTCGTTCACGTGGCGTCAGATACATTGAATATGCTCCCCCAGAGTGGTTACGGCGCGTTTCTAGGCTATATAAATCTTTGTTTAACGAGACGGTAGCAACTTTTTATTTCGATGACCTGCATTGCATGAGCCGACGATGAAACTCGCGCACGATCTCATACTGCGGAATCACGCAGCTTCTACCAGTATAACTTTGCCCCCCAGAAAGGAGGCAAATGAATCCTTCAATGTATGCTTTTGGGATGGACTTGAGATCCTCAAACCTTCCCACCATGATTGCCGGGTTATGCGTACGCGCCACGCACGCAGCAGCTTGTTCGATGCTTAACGTCCACCAATTTTCTGGCATCTTTGGCGGCTTGTACTCTGGCAATTCAACTCCTTTGAAGATGGCGGTTTCTCCAGGCAACTGATTGGTGTGAACTAACTCAGCCATGCCCTCCTTGTTTTCTTTCATGAGCTGCCAAAGAGCAGCAGAGAGATGATACTGGCGCAGGGAAGCGAAGGCAGGTCTGAGTCCTTCTGGAATTTGGGGAATCGCTCTTTCTATGACAGCAGTGCGTGCTTCCACGAGGTTTTCTAGCATCTTTACTTTCTTTTATCGTTAAGTTTATAAACGCTTTCTGAAACAGCGTTGGTGCTATGACAGAACAGCAACTTCTGGTTCCCTTAGACACCTATTTGCGCGCTGGTCTCCATATTGGAACAAAGTTCAAGACCAAGTACATGGAGCCCTTCGTCTACAAAATACGCCCAGACGGCTTAGCTGTGCTGAATGTGCAGGCAATAGACAAGAGACTCGCCGTGGTTGCTGCGTTCTTAAGCAGATTTGAGCCGCAGGACATTCTCGTCATTGGAAAACGAGAAAATGGATGGAAGGCCATGCACATGTTCTCCCGCCTGACTGGCGTGCGTACCTACCCTGGACGGTATCATCCCGGCATTTTAACGAATCCAGAGCTTGAAGATTTCATGGAGGCAAAGGTGGTGTTGGTGACTGACCCGTGGCCGGACAAGGACGCGGTGAAGGATGCCGTCCATGTCAGCTCTTCGGTGATTGCGCTCTGCGACACCAACAATGAGACCACGTATGTTGATCTTGCCCTTCCCTGCAACAACAAAGGAAGAAAGAGTTTAGGACTTGTGTTCTACATTCTCGCCCGCGAGTACTTATTGCAACGGAAAGTCATTAAGCACGAGAAAGAGATGAAAATCAGTGCTGACGAGTTCATGCAGGAAGAAGGGCAACCTGCTAAAGAGGCAAAGGAAACCGTTGAAGAAGCCCCTTCTTCATAGTATGCAATACAGCACAGCCAGCATAACTTTCTTAAAGACGTTGCATTCTGATATGGTTCATGACTGACGTTGAGGA
>CAZDTM010000007.1:0-21253 GCA_964508385.1 Candidatus Woesearchaeota archaeon
TGGAGTTTCTTGACGTGGATTTTCATCGTTCTTGCGGTCATTGTTTTGTATCTCATCATGGCGTACAACCGCCTTGTTTCTTACCGCAACAGAATTGATAATGCGTGGTCACAGATTGATGTCCAGCTCAAAAGAAGATACGACCTCATTCCTAACCTGGTGAACACGGTGAAAGGATATGTGAAACATGAGAAGGAGACGTTACGAGAGCTCACTGAAGCAAGGACAAGAATGATGTCTGGGACTTCAATGGCTGAAAAGGCGAGTGCTTCCAACCAGATTACGCAGGCATTGAAAACCATTTTCGCGGTGAGCGAGAACTATCCAAACCTGAAAGCGAACGAAAACTTCAAGATGCTGCAGGAAGAATTGGCAGGAACGGAAAGCAAGATTGCGTACGCGCGACAGTTTTACAACGACAATGTCCTGGCATTAAACCAGGCGCTGCAACAGTTTCCCACCAATATCATTGGCTCTCTCTTCAGCTTTACGGCGCGAGAGTACTTTAAGACTGCCAAAGAAGAGAGTGGTCCTGTCAACGTGAAGTTTTAGTGCCCATGTACCAGGAGATTTCTTCCAACATTCGTAAATCGTACGCGCTTCTCTTTGTGTTCTTCGTCGTTGTCGCTCTTCTTGGCTACGCTCTTGGCGCTCTTTATGGCAATCCTTACGTTGGCTTAACTGTCGCTTTTGTCATCTCTTTTTTTTATACATTACTCAGTTTTTTTGCCGGAGACAGCCTGATTCTGAACATCAATGGAGCCAGACCTGCGACAAAAAAAGAGTTCCCTTACCTCGTCAACACTGTTGAAGGACTGGCCATCGCTGCGGGCATACAGACGCCGAGAATTTTTGTGATCGATGACACCGCGATCAATGCGTTCGCCACTGGCAGAAGCCCCGAGCGTGCGGCGATCACTGTAACGACTGGCTGCCTGCAGCGGCTGAACAGGCAGGAACTGGAGGGCGTTGTTGCGCATGAAATGGCCCACATTAAAAATTATGACATCAGGTACATGATGCTGGTTGTTATGCTGGTCGGCATTACGCTGCTTCTCAGCGACATCTTGCTACGATCCCTCTTCTATGGGGGAGGAAGGAGGGACAGAGGAAAAGGGGGCGGAATCCTCATTCTTGTTGGGTTGCTGCTCGCCATCTTGTCGCCCCTCATTGTTCGCCTTGTTCATCTGGCTATCTCACGGCAGAGAGAATTTTTGGCAGACGCATCTGGGGCGCTCCTTACAAGATATCCGCCCGGGCTAGCGCATGCGTTAAAAAAGATCCGCGACGACAAGGAGCCCCTGGTTGAGGCTGCGGACAGATCAAGCGCCCACCTCTACATTGAAAATCCCTTACTGAAAACGCGCAAGAGGGCATCTTCTCTCTGGTCGACGCATCCAGACATCAATGAGCGCATTCGACGTTTAGAAAAGATGTGAATGAGGTCGCCCGGATTTGAACCGGGATCACCAGCACCCCATGCTGGTAGCCTAACCAAGTTAGCAGACAACCCCTGCCTTCTGATCACCGAAAGGTTGTCTTAAAAAGCTTCTGAGGCTACTGGTTTTGCACAATAAATCACTGCAGTGCAGATCTTCCGGATTTTTAAGGAAAAAGTTTATGGAGAAGTTCTTCTTGTCTCCTGATCAATGGGGTCTTAGTTATATACCGGGATTAGGGGTGTTTGCTTGCGCCCGAAGTCCATCGTAAGGGTAAAACCCTTGTGAATGGACAAACACAATCCTTAACGAGGAGGTAGTTTGCGGCTACCTGAGGACGGCGCTAATTGTGCAAAGCTGAGGCTGCTCGGATTCGAACCGGGATCACCAGCTCCCGAAGCTGGTAGCCTAACCAAGTTAGCAGACAGCCCCACGTTAGGGGAAGAGATTAAGGGGTTTTTATAAACTCTTTGTCCACATTCTGCTTGTGCCTCTTTCTGTCTGGCTTCCTTAGCAGGGCAACAAGAAGAAACCGGTGATTTTTTATTTTTCTTTTAGGATCTCCAGCCGATACTCTCTTCTTGAGGTAAGCTTTAAAAGAGCGGTGATCTCAGAGATTGCGTGGCACATTCAGAGAAGACAGAAAAACATGAGGTGGGGATTACAGTCAAAAAGGACGAAGACTTCTCAGAATGGTATTCGCAAGTTGTCCAGAAAGCAGAACTAGCAGACATTCGCTATGGGGTGCAGGGCTTTATTGTCCATATGCCTTGGGGTTTTCGCATTCTTCGACGCCTCTACGAACTGCTTGAAGAAGAAGTGGAAAAAGACGGGCACCAGCCTTTTCTGTTTCCCTTGGTCACTAAAAAAGAGAACCTTGCAAAAGAGCAGGAACATGCGGGGTTTACTCCTGAGGTGTTCTGGATCACGAAATCAGGGGACAAAATGCTTGAAGAAGAAGTGGCGTTGCGGCCAACAGGAGAAACACAGATTTATCCCCTCTATGCGCTGTGGATCCGCGGGCATGGAGACCTGCCGTACAAAGGATATCAGTCGCGGATCTGCGTGTATCGGAGTGAGAAAACGACGAGGCCATTCTTACGCGGGCGGGAGTTCCTGTTTTTTGAAACGCATGATGTTTTTGCAACGCATGAAGATGCATTGAAGCAGGTCGAGAAAGATATTGAAATGTCCAGGCGCGTGATCCTTGAGAAATGCAAGGTGCCGTTCCTCTTCTTTAAGCGACCGGCATGGGATGTGTTTAAAGGCGCCCTGAGAACCTACACCTCAGACACGTTGATGCCTGACGGACGAAGAAGCCAGCTTGGTTCCACTCATGACCTTGGCCAGAACTTCTCACGGGCATTTGACATTCAGTTCCAGGATGAACATGGTGAAAAACAACATGCCTGGCAAACCTGCTTTGGACCCGGCATTTGGAGAATCTTTGCTGCCCTTGTCGGCATTCACGGCGATAATAAGGGGCTGCTGTTGCCTTTTGATCTCGCTCCCATCCAGATCGTTCTTGTCCCGATTTACTACAGCGATGACGAAAAGAAAAAAGTGCTAAATTTCTGCGGGAAGGTTTGCACGGCACTGCCGCACTTTAGAACATTTATTGATGCTTCTCACAACAGTCCAGGCTATAAGTTCAACCAGTGGGAAATGAAAGGCGTGCCGCTTCGCCTTGAGATTGGGCCACGAGAAGCTCATGCTGAACAAGTAACTGTAGTAGCGAGAACGTCACAAGAAAAAAAGAAGATTTCTTTAAAAACTCTCGGCCACGACATTCAACGTTCTGCGGATGCAGTTGACGAGGAGATAGAACGCCGCGCCGCAGCCTATTTCAAAGACAATACGAAGCAAGCTCACTCCCTTGCTGAACTGCGCAAGATCATCCAGAAAAAGCCCTCGTTTGTGGTGGTGCCTTTTTGCTCAGTTGAAAAAGAGGGGACGGCGTGCGCAGAGAAATTAAAGGAAGCGACTGATGGCGTGTATGTGTGCGGAACCCTCTACCCCAAGGAAGAAAAGGCTGAAGGAGACTGCATCATATGCGGCAAAAAAGCGAAGCATGCGGTGTACACTGCAAAGTCTTACTGATCACGAGAAGATTCTTTTAACCCACAAGAACGGTTTCATGTACCACGGGATATTGGTTACAGCAAATGGAATGTCCACTGTCTGCTGGTAGACCTTCTCCAATGCATCACGATAGACCATTTCTGCGCTGAGGCCGCCCACCAATGCGCGCGCCGGGACTTGTAACTGAACTGTCTGCTCTTTCTTGACCTCATCAAACGTTACCTGACCAAAACCGACATCGAGCGTTACGTCCTTGATCGGCGCCGTCGTTGCAAGAGTTAATTTCATTTGCACGAGATCTTTGTATGGTGCTGTTTTCGGGGTTATGTCTACAATGTCCACTTTTGGCACGTCGATTGTTATGAGATCAAAGAGCTGATACGCGATTTTGTCCCTGCTTTCCACTGTCGCTGTCTGCCGCCCTGTTTTTTCCGCGGTGACCGGAAGCGTCGCCGCTTCTGCTCTTCCAGCGCTCACGCGAATAGACTGGCAGGTTTTTCCGATGCAGAAGGTTCCCTCAAGCAGCGAGCTTCCCGTGTTCTGGATGGTGCAGGTGACCTGCGCCTGCTCGTTGGCGTAGTACTTTTGCTTGTCTGGCTTGCATGCAAGAGAGACATCCTGCAATTGCTCTTTTTCTTCTTTCTTGCTCAGTGTTTCTGCAAATGCTTGCGCCGCCTCTCGCGTGTAGACCTCTTCGTCGGCGCCATACTGCAGCTTGCCTTCTGCAGGAGAGGCAAAGTTCGCATGTGCCTCCAATGTTGATGTGTAGACATAGCCTGGCGCGGCATCTGCTGGAACCCCGGCAATCCAGACGAGTTTTTTTGTTTCATGTGGAGCGAGGGAGACTTCACGCACATTGGGGGAGGTTAATTTTGGCGCTTTTGTGATGACGACTTGTGAGGAGAGATAAAAGTTTTGCTTGTTGGTGATGGTGACGATAAGCGGGACGTAGCTGCCTCTTCCTACGCTGGCACGCTCCGGTTCAATCGCGAGGTCAACACGTTGCGGCTCAGTTGAACCTGTCTGCAGAAGCGTTGTCGCGAGGTCGGTTTTTCCGACAGTCAGTTCTGCGTCGCGCGCATTCCAGGTATATTCTGCAGAAGAAGCTCCAGAATCAACATTTTCTTTCAGCTTCAGGTGCGATGAATCAAGCCATCCAAACTGTCCGAAGGTGACGTCATAGGGGACCCATCCGTAACCTGGAAAATACACCTCAGCCCATCCGTGAGGACCCCACTCGTAGTCAAGGTTGCTGTAGACCATGCCTGAAACAAAAATGGCAGGAATGCCGAGGGATCGCAGCATGGAAATAAAAAGGTTGGTGATCTCATCGCACACCCCTTTCTTGTTTGCGAGGACCCAGCTACTTTTCTGGACTGCTGTTGCTGTGAGCGTTGAGAGATCGTACTCCACATTGTTTTTTGTCCACTCTGCGATGTCGTGCACAATTTCGTACAGATCTGTTTTTCCTGCAGCAATGGCCCGCGCCTGCGCCTCTATCTCTGGAGTGATGTCAATGAATTCTGTTTCTTGCGTGTCTTCAAGATATTCTGGCGGAAGCTCTTTCATGGGAAACTGAACCTTGCCGGTGATTTGCGGAAGAGCTGTTGTTGTTGTGACCCTCGCTTTTACGCCATACGAGACTGAAGAAGCTGAAACAGAAGGCCATACGTAGTGAACCGTCGTCCCATCTGCAGACACTGTCGCTGTTGGCGTGGACTGATAGGCGATGTCGAGAACCTTTTGATCTCGTGCTGTTTGCGGAAAAAAGGACAGGTCTGCTTTCAGGTCGGTGATTTCCCAGCTAGAAGATGCTGGCGAGATTGTTACTGAAGAAGAGAGGGAGAAGTCAAGAGTGAGGTCGTGGTACTCATTGAAGTTTTCTACTTTCTCCTGTGCAAAAGAGAGTTGAGCATAGAAGAAAAGCGCCAACAGAAGAAGTATGATCGCAGAGGATAGTTTCATTTCTCTCGTTCCAGAATCTGTTTGTATTTCTCGAGCTTCTCTTTGATTTCTTGGTCTGCATTCACCTGCGTTAATGTTCTCAATGCATTGATTTCCGTAAGGTTGCTCATGAGGAAACGCCCGGCATTCTGCGCTTCCTGCGTGATGATCTTTGCTGCTTCAGAGTTAAAAAGGCTTACTGCAGGGAAACCAGTAATCTCGTTTGCTCCTGCCTTGAGAAAGAGGGAAACTTCTGCAGCGCGCGAAAAATGCGTTGCCGCGATGATCTCGCAGTTTGGAAATGCGATTCTTGTTTCGGCAATCCAGCGCGCGATATAAAAGCTTGATGGTGACTCGCTGCCTTCCCTTCGTACTGTTGGAATCTGGAACATCACGCGGCGGATCTGGTTGTTTTTCATAAACGCGAAGAGATCGTCAATATCAGGGAGCCTTTCTCCGACACCGAGAATGATGTTGATGCCTCGCTTTGTTGGCGTTTCATTGAGCATGGTAATGAGGGGGGTGATTGATTTCTTTGGGCATATCTCCTTGTAGACCTGCCTATTTGCGGTTTCAATCGGAGCGAGCACGCCTTCGATGTACGGCTTTAACAGATCAAGATCATTGTGGGACAGTATGCCTGCATTGAGCCAGGGCCTTTCTCCAGTAATGATGGCGACGTGCTTGCACATCTCGATGAGATCGCTGATTGAATGCGAACGCGCGTCTCCGATCAACGAAATCTTCCAGCCCAACTGCCTGCAAAGATACGCTTCGGCAAGAAGGGAATGCAGAGAACGGGGGGCGTGCATCGGCGTGCTCTCTTTTTGCGGCGGAGTAAGGTAGCACATGCTGCACTCTTGCTTGCAGTAGGCATCAAAGAAAATTTGCCTGTTGAAGAAGACGTTCTTACTCCAGTGAGCAACGTATGCAGTTTCTGCTTCATGAAGAAGGTCCTCGGTGATGAGCACTGCGTCGGGATGATCACGCATAATCACTGAACATGCCTGAACTTTATATATCTTACTTCTTTCTTTCGCCGAGGTGCTTTCGCAATGCCTTGATGAATGCAGAGAAATCCTCTTTTTTTACTGAAGCACCGCATGCTTGCGGGTGGCCTCCGCCGTATCCTTGCACCTTTTCCAATGCCTTCTTCAATGCCGGAAGAATCGGTTTCTCTTTACCCCGCAAGGACAAGCGCACATCATCATTCTTTTGCCGTCCTACCACGATGAATGGCTTTTTCAGGCGGTACAGCAGTTCGTTCGAGAGCTCGCCGGTGAAGCTGTTTTTTATCGAAGGATAGATAAAGACGAACACTTTTTCCTTCTTTTGCCTTTTGGCTTCTTCCTGCGCCTGCTGCAAGAGTTCCTGGTACTCTTTGTGAAACTTGAGGAAGTATGCATGAAGGTGCCTTCCTGCCGGCGTTGTCTGGTTGAGGAGCTCTTCTGGCGTTTTCACTGCCTTAAGGCATTCAAGATTTGTTTTGATGTCCTTCATCTCTCCTTTCAATGCGTAGGAAAATATTTTGATTATCTTCCCGTACTCTGAATCAAACATGATGCTCGGTGCGGTTTTCTGGCCGTTCAAAAGCTTCTTGTACGCGAACTGACCGAGGAATTCTGGCACCATCCAATCAGCAAAAATTCCCACCATCGCCACCCACATCGTCTTTTTCGTGCCTGCTATTTTGTATGCCCAGTAGGTGGTGCACTTGTTGTCTTTCTTTGGCTGGAGCAGGGGGTTGTAGTAGTGGACACCGTGTCGCTCGAGAGGTTCATGATGGTCGAGCCAGATGATGGGAACAGCGACTTGGTCTATCATCTCTTGAGGGACCGTGGCACGATCGAGAATGAACACGATATCGGGAGAAAGCTCTTTTATTTTGTTCAGGTAAAGATCGTATTGATGATAAGGGATTTTGACAGGGATAAGATGACCGCGCTGATATTTTTTGTAGAGAACTAATGCTGCTGCTAGCCCGTCTGGATCGTCATCGAAAAAGAAGAGCGGATTCTCTGCTTTCTTGAGATATGCACGAAATTCCTTGATTTGTTTTGGAGTGAGCATGCTGAGTTGAATCTCGCGAACCTTTATAAACTGTCAATCCTTTATAAGCCTATGTTCTGGGAATGGGGCGTGTGGCAACAAGCAGTCGTCTATGGGTTCATCACCCTTGCATTAGTAGCATATACCTTGTTGAGCAAGCTTGCGCTCTTTGGCAGGCCGATTCTTCGTCAGCGGTGGCGCATGATGCTCGCTCTTTTATCGCCTTTTCTTCTCGTAGCAGCGTTGTTTGTGGGCGTGATTGGGCTGGGAATTCTCGGTTTCGTTCTAGCGTTTTGGGGGGTACTTACTCTCTTCGGATGGAAAAGAAAGAAGAAACCACCTCGTATGCATCGTTTTGTGATTCGGTTTGGGCCGCCGCCTGACCGGAAATAATCATTACCACTTAATGCAACAATCTTTTATTCGCTCTCAACGACGGCCGCACTTTCTCTGCGCCCTTCCCCTTGCGTCTTAAGCCGCGGGATTTGCGCGCTGAACTTGTCAATCCGCGATACACCCTTCCCTGGTGTTGCGGTTCTGCGATCCATGACAATTGCGGATCTGCTGTGATCGCCGGGTGATGCTTGTCCACCAAGATCACTTCGAACCAATAATAAAGACCATCCTGCGTGACAAGATAGCTGTTCAACACCTCACAATTAGGAAACCTGTCATTTGCGCGCGCTTCTGCAATCGTTTGGTACGAAATGTTGACAATCTTCTTTCTTCGCTGTTTCTTGGGAACGCGACCCGACTTGCGCTGTTCGCGCATTCTTCCGCCGCGTGGAATACGAACACGAACAACCAGAATGCCCTGTTTTGCCCGGTATCCTATGGAACGAGCGCGGTGCAACTTTGTCGGGCGTTCAATGCGGAGAATCGCTGGCTCCCTCCGCCAACCGATGAGTCGCTGACGCAGCAGCTGGTTTCCGCCATCTTCAAACGTCTGCTTGATGTACTTGTAGACTCCCATACTTTGCTCCCGTTGTTGTGTTTTCCCGAGTTCAGCGAGGCCGCGCCACATTCTCGGCAGAGGGAGCGGCATCAGGGCGCTTTATAAATTTATGGGAAGAACGCGTGGATTAATGCTGAGGCCGCTAACCCTAGGAAGCCGATGTTGAGGTTATTCGCTCCTATGATGAAGAGAAGAATGATAATCCTGCCAAGATTCGTGAACAGCTGCTGCATAGCAACGAACTCGACTGCATTTCTGCTTCTTCGCGCCGCTTCATAATTCAGGGACATGAAAGGAATTTGAACAAGCGGCAGAACCATGGCCATGAAGGGAATGGAGATAAGCAGAAGATTGATGGAGGGAAGGTAGTACCGCACAATCCAGATGAAAGAGAACAAAAGGTTTCCCCCCCTCACCATTTTTCTTTTGCTGATGTGATCTGAGACTTCTCCTATGAATGAATACGAGATGGCGATGACGATCTCTGCAATGGTGAAAATAACTCCAAACTCAAGATAGATGTGAAGGTACGCAAACAGGAAGAGCGGCCAAAGAACAACTTCGCCAACGTTCATCGTTCCATAACAGAGTGACGTGAGGAGCTGCCTTTTGTAGTTTTTGAGGAGAGGAAACATCTTCTTGAAAGAAAACCCCTGCTTCACATAGCGGTCCTTTGAAAACAGGAGGGGAAGAAGCGAGAAGAGGTAGACAATGCAAGCAACAACAAAGAGCACGTTGAATGAAAAAAAGGTCAAGATGACTCCACCAATAAGGGGACCAGCGATTTTCGCCAAGACGGATGAGGTGTAGAGCGCCCCAATTTCTCCCCCGCGATTTTTCTTATCCGAGGCTTGAGCAAGATCAAGATGAAGAGCTACCCAGAAGAATGAGTCTGCCAAACCTAGAATAGTTGCAAGGACAAAAATGACATAAATGTTGTAGCTGCTAAAGGAGGAGAGAAGAAGGTACAGCACAATGTAGAAGGGAACGCTGATACCAATTCCGTGTTTGAGACCATACGTCGAAGCGATGGCTGCGGAAAGGGGAATCGCCAGAATGAACACAACGCAGGAGAGGAGATAGAAGAAGAGCACGCCGTTCAACGTGAGCGAGGTTTTGGTCAGCAGGTAAATGGGAACAAAGACGCCCACCATGGACAGAGCGAAGGACTTAATGGCCATCGACAGATACAGTTCTTTCAACTCTCTTTTGAGCAAGAAATGAAGAATGTGAATGTTATTTGGCATTCTCCGCTTACATGGGGGGCGATATTAATAATAGTATCTCTGCTGGCTGAATATACATGTTTGACGAGCGGTATTCTTATAAAGATTCACTATCTTTTAATGGTAAGGCTTTGGGGTTATGATAATGACTGGACTGAAAGGTTTACTTTCGATTATTGTTGGGCTGCTCTTTTGGCTGGCGCTGGTGTATGTTTTAACCTACCCTTCCTGGCTTCGCGCTTTTGTAACACTCATTCAGGGCGGTTTAGTCTCGCTTATCTTTTTGATCGGCGTTGGCTTTCTCTTGTTCGGTGTCAGCCAGATGCGAGAGTAATGTTCACTAGAAAAAGCTCGTCAATTTTACTTGCGTCTTCGCTCTCCTTACGAGCCTGCTTCTTTGAAACAAGGAAGCTATATCGAAATTCACTGCTGTTTTCATCGCCTGCGCTGCCGCCGTTGTTGCTTCCTGCAGGGTATTGAATCGCCGCGGCTGCGCCAGCATTGTTTTCTTCATTGCTTCCCTGACAACCCACACCCCTAATCCTGCCCAGTATTCTGGCGTTTCACAGCGAATCACTAGTGCGGATGCCTGGCGTCTTCTGTTGAAGAGCGCATGAATGAGAGGCAGACGCGCCGCATAGTAGCCGCCTGCGCAGTGTTCAGCGTATGTCTTTCTTCCTCCAAAGCCCTCGTCATCAGTGGCTGCTTCTGGTGCGACTCGTTGGTTCCATGCCGAGCCAGGCAGGTACAGTTCAAAGAGTTCGTAACTCCAGATTTCCGGAAGAAGAATAACCGCATAATAGTTTCCAAGATAATTTCCTACGTAGAGTTCGTGCTCGTTGATGGCGGGATATTGCCTGACTGAGTTCAACATGTGCTTGCCCAACAGATCGTCAGTTGCTGTAATGGACCACCGCGTTGGCACGAGTTTTCTGTCCTTTCCACGGCCGAGCATGCCAATGGACAAGAGTTGTGAAAGCATTTGTTCATCAACGTGGTGGGAGAAAAGATAGGGAAGCGCCTGTGTTGCTGTCCAGTCAGTGTCGGAAATAGCCTTGTCGACATGGACTTCCACTTTTGTGTTTGAGGTGATGCGCGCGTACTGAAGCTGAGCTCGCGGACCCATCGGCAGCACAACGTCGTCTGGCGTCAATGAGATTTTTACTTTTTTCTTCAACCGAATTTCCAGTTCCACTTGGTTTTTTGCTGCGCCAATCTCCTGAGCGATATCGAGAAAATGACTATTCTGTGCTCCTAAAGAAGATTTTGCTGTTGTTTGAAATCTGGAATTAATGAGATTGCCGCGCAACTTGAGAATGTCGCGGATGCCATAGTTGTGCTGCGCCCAAAACGATTGAGCGTTATAACGCCAAGCATCGACTACTTGCTCCGGTGGCGCGAGAATGCCCACGTTCATGCTTGGATACCTCAGTTTGCTTCCGATGAACACTTGGGGCGGGCTCCTCGAGAAAAACTCTTCCTTCCAGATTTCCGTGGAAGGCATGGGAAGAATGCGGTGCGACTGCTCTTTCTTTTTCACAAAGCGCAGGTTTTCTCCGAAAGAATCCAGTGGCATGGTTTCTTTCTGTTCCTTCTGTTCTCTTATAAACTTTCTTTGAACGTATGCAGAATGAAGAGTGAAGCTTTAAATATCCCTCTTTTTTCTGCTGCAACATGATCTTTACGCTCGTCGAAATTTTCAATCTCGCCCTTGTGACGGTTGCCCTGGGCTACATTTTCATGAACTACCTGCCGCGGGCGCATCCCTCTGATCCCCTGAGCAGACCTTCGCGCTTTGGCATCGACAAAGAAAGTTTTCTTCTGGCACTTCTCGTGACTGCTCCAGCCATCATCCTTCATGAGCTAGCGCACAAATTTTCTGCGCTTGCGCTTGGGCTGGTGGCAACGTTCAAGGTCTGGCCTTTTGGATTGTTTTTGGGCGTGGTGTTGAAATGGATCAACAGCCCGCTCCTTATTTTAGCCCCGGGATATGTGGAGATTAGCGGAGCGGCATCCGCATTTCAGGGCTTTGTGACGGCGTTCGCTGGACCGCTTACAAATCTCCTCCTGTGGTTCATTTCGCGGCAACTCTTGGAACACGCACGAAAACTCACGAGAAAACAAGCAACTGTGCTTTACCTGACGAAACAGATTAACCTCTTCTTGTTCCTGTTCAACATGATCCCCCTGCCGCCCCTGGATGGCAGCAAGGTCTTTGGGTACTTGTTTCAAATGATTTTGTGATTATCGTCGAAGCAATTTGCTCAGCAAGCTGCGTTTCTTCACTTCCGGCGGGGGAAGAACCTTTAGCGGTGGCTGTGGTTTTTTTTGGTCTGGCTTGTTTTCTTTTTTCTGCGGTTTTTTCTGGACGGGCCGGCTTTCCTTCTTTTGTGGTTTCTTCTTGAATGGAACAAACTTCTTTTTTTGAATCTTTTTGAAAGATTTGCTTTTTAGCACTTTTAGCTTCTTCTTTGGTTGACTTTTCTGTTCTTCTTTTGGTTCTTTTTGTTGCTTTGTTGTTTCAAGGATGGCTCCTACTTCTTGTTTGACCTTGTCAAGGCGTTCTCTTTCTTTTTCGAGGTCGGCAATACGTCGCTTGACATTTCCAAGTGTCATGATGGCGCCGCATTCTGTACACGTAAAGTTGCTCTCTAATCCAACCATATAATCGGTGCGCGTGCACTTGTTCGGACACACGTAATAATTTCCCTGTTTTTCCTTCTCAATCTCATCTTTGAGTTGCTGGATGCGCAGCTCGCAGCGTTCGAGGAGCAGATTGCGGGCTTTTTCGTTATTGAATGTCCAATAGGAGATGTGCCATCCCTTCTTTTTGTCCTTTTTTCTGATCGAGGAGACCAAGTTGTGCTCCGAAAGCTTATAGAGGTGGTGTCTGGCTTCATTGACCGTCATACCGAGCTTTTCGGCGATTTTGAACTCGTTGACGTTTTCCCGGTCCTTGATGAGAAGAATGAGGCTAATCGACATATCCTCTGCAATGCCCTTCATAAGCTCTCTTATGATGTGCTCTGGGAGCTTCATTGGGATCTTGTGGGTTCTGCGATTTAAAAGCTTTGCGGCATTTGCGACAGTAATACTTACATAGTAAGTATCTTACTTATTTTGTCTGTTCTCCACCCCCACAAGCTTAATATACTTACACTATAAGTATTCTCACTTATGACCCACCGCCGAGAAGATCTTGAGTTTCTCCATCGCCTAGAGAAAACCGACCTTCTTGACCTTGTTCGCCGACTGAAAGAGAAGAAGGACGTGAGCGCCAGAGAACTGAAAGAGCTCTCATCCGCTCATGACAAGATTTCTCTGCCTGTTGAGATCTTCGCAGGGGAATGCAGCCCCCTTGAAGCAGTGGTTGTGTATCTGAAAGAGCAGCGCTGGCTGTCGTATCACAAAATCGCCGTGTTGCTAGGGAGGGATGACAGAACCATCTGGACGACATACCATCATGCTCGTCGAATGAAAAAACATCTCCCTTCTGATTGCAGTAAAAATGCTTCTGGCATTCACATTCCCTTGGAAGCCTTCAGCAAAAGAACTCTGAGCATTTTTGAAACACTCGTGACGTATCTTCGCAAAAAACATGGCTTACACTTTCGCGATATTGGCCGACTGTTACACCGAGATCAGCGCACGATCTGGACGGTTGACTATCGCAGCCGGCAGAAAGGGAGAAGAAAACGATGAGGGCTGTTTCTTCCCTTCGGGAGGGTCTAATCATTGCTCTTGCACTTATCTTAATCCTGCTCCTCTTCTTCTTTCAACATCTGAGCAACACTGCGCAGGAGAACATTGCTGCTCATCGTGATGGAGAACGCATCACTGGGCGCCCCATCGTCATCACTGGCCCGAGCCAAACTCCTCCAGAAGTGCCACCGCCGACACCCACCGGGCTTCATATTGAACAGAAATATCAGCAAGATTTTGAGCGGAAGAACGTTGCCTGCCTGACGATGGGCGGCGTCACTGTTGAAGACGTTTTCGTGCTGGGGAACTTGTTAAGCGGCATTGATTGCGCGCTCCATAAAAAGCAGGTTGATGTCACTGTTCAGGATAAATGTGTACTTCTTCGCGCAGAACAGGATTTGTACAGCGTTTTTTGCGCGAGCGCCGACGCGCCCTCATTTCGGATCACCATTCCAGAAACCGGGCCTGCTCCTGAACTCCTGAAAACATCTAAGAACTATAATGGATTGATCTTGTTTATTCTTTTCCTGCTCATACTGTTTTTGACGTGGAGAGAATTTGAATTGCGCGAATCCAAGAAAGAGCGAGAGTTAAGGAAAAAGATGAGGGAGGCTGAAGCCCAGGGAAAAACCTTTGTTCCGGAAGAAGAGGAGAAGAAGACCGTGTACATTAAAGCGGCCCCTTTATTCAAGGACGTAGAAGACATTGAGAAAAAACATTTAACGCCTGAAGAAATTGAACAAGCTCACCAGCGCTTTGTGCAACAGGAACTTGAACGCGGCAGAGAGGTGGAATTTGAACGGTTAAAGAAAGAGGAAGTTGCAGAGTACATCATGCGTTTCAATACGCTGACGAAGAAGGTTGCGTCTCATTTGCAGCGTGGAGAACTCGATGACGCCAGACGCGCCTATCTTCTGCTGTTTCCGCTGTATACGAGACTGTACGCTTCTGTTGACTATACCACACGAGCAGACCTGCAGTCTGTTTTGACCTATCTCCATATCCAACTTCAGGTCATGGAAAAGAGCAGGTTCATTGGTGAGCTGATTGAGAAGGCGTATAACGTTTCTGAGAAAAAGAAAGAGGGGGTGCAGAAAGCCCAGGAAGCGATCAAGAGTCTGGGCGGACTTGCCGGAGAGAAGAAAGAAGCCGGACTCGTTCAGGAAAGCACTCTTGCTCACATTGACCGCGTACGGTCTTTACTGCCACAAGGAACACGTTCTGCTGAAGCTGCGGAGAACCTGCAACGAGAGCTTGACGAACTTAGAACGCTTCTTGAAGAAGGAAAGAAAGCGTCTTTTGAGAAGTACAAACACCTGTTTGGCAAGAAAAAACGGGAATAAAAAGGTATATAAATCATAGTAATATGACGTTTGGGAGGTGAAGACATGGGGTTATTCTCACGAAAGAAAAAAGTTGTTGCTCAGCCAGTGATGCCGAGCATTCCTTTCTATCCCAATGTGGCCAGCAGCGAACCTGCTCATGTTGAGCTACCACCAACGCAAGCTTCTTTGCCTCAGAGGGAACAACTTAGACCCCTGCCGCAGGGTGTTTCTCTGCCGCGCATCGATACCTCTGTTCTTGATATTCCCCCACGCGAACCTGCTTTCTTGAAACCAAAAAATCAGTATCCTGAACGCGAAGCTGTAGCTCGCGGAGGGCAGCTCTTTGAGAAGCCCCGCCTTGAACGACCAGCCGGACCGTTGCCACTTGGGCGAGAACCGCGGGGACTCGCTGTTGATCGCCAAGACAACCCAGCTATTGAGCCGCGCTACAATAGTTATGACCAGGGATTTAGTGATAACCAAGATCAACAGCCAGCCGTTGTTTCTCGAAGCCAGGAAATGCAGGCACGACGACCTGCACCAGTTCAACCTTCAGTGAGCATGACTGAAACCGTCGTGGGAGACAAACCTGTTTTTGTAAAGCTAGAGAACTACCGTGAGGCGCTATCGACTATTGATGCGCTGAAGAACAAGATTAAAGAGATGGATGACCTGCTTCAAAAGATTGAAGGCGTGCGCGCGCAGGAACAGCAGCAATTGCAGAGCGCAAAAGAAGGGCTTGCCAGGGTGAAGGAAAGCTTGCTGAGTGTTGACAAACAGCTCTTTGAGGTGTAGCCATGGAGCACCTCCATGTCCGTTTGGACCATTCTCTTGATGTTAGAAAAACGTTGCTTGAGGCGGCTTTGGTTTCCACGGAGATGCTTGCTTCTTTTGAAGACATGGATGAACTGTTTTCCCAACAGACCGCTTTACGAAAAGACTGGGGAAAAAGAACAAAAGGGATGCTGAAGGAGGTTGGGATGTTGCAAAAAGAATTTCCTGATCTGCCTGAAGAGTTTATCCGTGAAGAGCTGCTTGGCCAACAGATTGTGGAGCCTGTTGGGCTTTCTCAGCAACGCGGCAAGAAAGAAGAGGAGGGGATTCCATCACGCGACAGACTGCAAGACGAAATTGTTGGCATTCGAAAGCGCCTCCAGAAATTAGGCATCCGCTAGTCGCTGATTATGCTACTTTCTCTTCTCGAAGTGTTATTGTTGTAGCTCAATTATTTTTTGTTTCACTTCTTTACAATGGCCAGGAACGCTGACTTTATTCCAGATGTGGGCGATCTTTCCTTGGGGATCAATCAAGAAGGTTGTTCTTTCCACGCCCATATACTTTCTGCCGTACATATTCTTTTCTTTCCAGACGCCATACGCTTCCAGGGTTTTCTTCGATTCATCGCTTAACAACCAAACAACAAGTTTGTGTTTGTCTTTAAACTTACAGTGGCTTTCAGGAGAATCCGGGCTGACGCCAAGAACAACAGCGTTTAATCTCTCAAATCCTTTCAGCTCTTTGGTGAAATCAGTCGCTTCCATCGTACAACCGGGAGTATCGTCTTTAGGATAAAAGTAGAGAATAGCCCACTTTCCTTTTAGACTGGTTACTGAAACTTTTTTCCCGTCTTGGTCGGCTAACGAAAATGGCGGTGCGATCTGTCCTATTTTTGGTTGTGTTGCCATGTTATAACGTTGCTATCTCCTGTTTGATGCTTTGCAATTTTTTCCGAAAATACACGAAGAAAATAAGACCTGCGAGGAGAAGAGGTATCACGATCTCCGCGGGCTGTAACTGCGCAGGCAACTTTTCGGCAAGCAGAACGGAAACACTTGCCGTCCCCACTAAAACAAGCGTTATGTTCTGCTTGTTTAGTGTGTCATTGTACTCCAGATCCTTGATGTTCTTTCTTTTTTCCGTAGCGTCCATGTTACAAGTCCAAAAAATAGAGAAACCCTACAAAAAAGAGCAATAATCCTGCCATAAACCCATTTACCACAACGCTATTCGAAAGCGCGAAAAGTGGTTGCGTCACCATCAGCAAAGCACCCACAACTATGATGCCCATCGAAACAAATTGTTGTGGCCGTTCATGTTTAAAGGGAAATAGCATCCTTTTCTTTTCATTTTCTCCTTAAAAAAGATTGCGCCTTCTTTATCGTACATTCTTTGACTAACGCCATCATTTTTGTCTTTTTTTGAAAAAGAGTTCATGCTTCTTCTAGAGCAAGGCGCCTATACAAAGAATTCCCCGCGTATTCTGTTAAGATAGTTAAGGGCCCTTCTTCTGAATAAGTCAAATTTCATTCTTGTTCCAGAATCGTATTACCCTTTTAAAAAGAAAAAAGAAGGGGAGATTCCCTTCTTGTTTAAGCGACTGCTGGACTTCCCATGACTCCGGTTGTTTTTTTGGGGGGAAGTGTTGGGCTTAAATGGTTCAGTTCCCATCCTCTTGCAAGCAAGTCACAAATCGTTCGTGATGCGGCGCAGTACGTCCACGTTGGCACATACTTCTTGCTGCTTTCTTCTGCCGCCCTCTTCATCTGCATCGTCTGCTCTATCTTTTCAGCAAGAACGGATTTCTTCAAACCAACGACGACTCCATCACTGGTTTTTTTACAACCATAGACCAATACACCAAATTCAGCGATGTGGCTACCGAACGGAATATTTCGTGCTCGTTTGTCCATTGTTTGGACACTTCCTAACGAGATCTTTCGCACGATGTTGAGGCGCATATAATGAGTCTCTTCTTGCTCATACAGACCTATTTTTTTGGGGGGTATCATCATTGGTTCTATCCATACTGATGGTGCTACCTCTAACTGCTCGCCATAGGAAAGCTCAACTGATCTCTCTGCGTTTTTTGGACAGGAACCATCAACACCCGCCACGTTCATCATTGGTGAACCGGCCCCATATACGGAGAGTGTTGACAAAACCATGAACAATGTGATGAATCCTGTATATGCACCACGACGTGTCTTCTTCATTCTTTCGCCTCCTTTCTTTATTTTTTTCCGCCGGCCCTAAGAACCGACGCTAATTTTTAGTGTAGGATGCTGTCTTTCTCTTTACATACCCTACGACATACCCTATGCCTCTTCCTTCTCTCCAGAAGTATATATGTTTTTCTCTTTTGAGGTTTTGCTTTCTTTCAACATGGCGCTTTAAGCAGTTTCTCTTGCTCTTTTGAGGATTTCTGTTGTTGAGATGCCTGGAATGTCGTCTATCAGGACGATCTTTCCGCCGTTCTTTTCCACTGTTTCCCGCTCCACTCCCTTAAAACCTGACCTGGACTTTACATGAACATCTGGCTTGATGAGATCAAGGACGCGCCGTGGATCTAGCTCGTCAAAAATGACAACATAATCAACACATTCTAGCCCTGCGAGAAGTTCTGCCCGTGCTTCTTGTGGGTTCACTGGCCTCGTTGGTGACTTATACTGCTTGATTGAACTATCTGAATTGAGACAGACGACAAGGATATCACCATGCTTCTTTGCCTCGAGAAGACTGCGAAGATGGCCGATATGGAGAATGTCAAAGGCGCCACAGGTTGTGACGATCTTTTTACCTGCATCGCGTAGCTGTTTGACTGTTGTCGCAATGTCTTGCTGCGACCGGATTTTCTTGCTTGTCATGTTTTACCCCCATCAGAAGACAGAAGAAGAGGTTTCTCTTTTCGCGCCACACAGGACTCTTTCGTTATTTCGTACCACCCGTTCCTTGTTCTTACCCTGCCTCGCACGCCAGAATCAAGAAAAGCCACGTCCCATTCTTCAATGTGTTCGAGACGTCGATTGTCCCTGTAGATGTGCGTCCATTGTGTGTACTCTTGGCTGAGCGCACGAAGCTGTTCTATTTCAAAGAGGGCAATCTCTCCCTCGCTCATAAAGATGCCAATAGGATGGAGTCTTCCTTCTAAGCCCCCTGGTTTCTTTCCTTCTTCCATGTCTTTCCTTACGGTGAGGAGACTTATATGCCTTTTCTCCTTTGTTCCCATAGAAAAAACCTTTAAAAGAGCCAGATGCGTCACTATTCCATGCTGTCGGATAAGGACCTCAAAAAGGAGTTCAAAAAGAAGGCCTCCTTACACCCCAAGCAATACTATGCTGTTTCTGTGCTGAATGCAGAGGGATTTTCTCGTGGGCAGTGCAAAACGTGCGGGACATTTTTCTGGAGCGTGGACAAACGAAACGTCTGCGGGGATGCTTCATGCAGTGGGGGATTTGGGTTCATTGACGCTACACCAGCAAAACATAAGCTTGACTATGTTGGCGTCTGGCAGAAATTCTCGATGATGTTCAAGAAGCTCGGGTATGAGCCTATTTCACGTTACCCTGTTGCCGCCAGATGGAGGGACGACACGGATTTTGTGCAGGCCAGCATTTACGACTTCCAACCGTATGTGGTCAGCGGCGAGGTTGAACCTCCGGCGAATCCTCTCGTGGTGCCGCAGTTCTGTTTGCGCTTTAATGATGTGGATAACGTCGGGATTACGGGTTCACATTACACAGGATTTGTTATGGTTGGGCAGCACGCGTTCATGAAGCCAAAAGACTGGGATCAAGCACGCTATTTTTCTGACATTCACCGTTGGTTGGTGGAAGGACTAGGATTACCTAAGAAGGAGATTATTTACCATGAGGATGCGTGGGCCGGTGGCGGAAACTTTGGACCCTGCATGGAATTTTTTAGCCGTGGACTGGAGCTCGGCAATCAAGTGTACATGCTGTATGAGAAGACGCCAACAGGACAGAAGGAATTGAACCTGAAAGTGTTGGATATGGGGATGGGGCATGAGAGAAATGCGTGGTTCACTACTGGAAAGGCGACGAGTTATGAAAGTACCTTTCCTGCCGTTGTGGAAAATCTGCGCGCCATCACTGGCTTGTCCTACAATCAGAGGTTAATGCAACGTTTCTTGCCCTATGCCGGTTATCTGAATGTTGATGAAGCAGAAAACATCAATGCGGTTTGGACGATGGTAGCAAAGAAGTTGGATGTTGATGCACTTGAACTAAAGCGAATGGTGCTACCGAATGCTGCTTTGTATAGTGTGGCGGAGCATAGCAGGACATTATTGGTGGCGTTGAATGATGGAGTTTTACCTTCGAACACCGGCGGCGGATATAACCTGCGAGTTATCTTGCGGCGTGCTTTGAGCTTTATTCATCAGTACGGATGGGATATTGATCTAAAGGCAGTTACAGAGTGGCACGCTGACTACCTAAAAAAGCTCTTCCCTGAATTACGTGAGCATTTGAGTGACGTACACAAGATTTTGGAGGTTGAAAAAGCAAAATATGGTGCTACTCGACAACGTGTCGGCCACTTAGTGCAACAGTACGCGAAAAAAGGCATTGATGAGAAGACGCTGATTTCCCTCTATGACAGCCAAGGTATGAGTCCTGAGTTACTGCAACAAGAAGCAGAGAAAATCAGTGTTGATGTTATCATCCCAGACAATTTCTACGCGAAAGTTGCAGAATTGCATGAACGGCGCGAGCAAAAAGGGCAGACGACGAAGAAAGAAGTGATTAATTTTGGCACTGTGCCTGACACAAAAGCGTTGTACTACGATGACTGGAAGAAGTATAGCTTTGAGGCGACGGTTGTTGGTGTAAAGGACAAGTATGTAGTGTTGGATCAAACGTATTTTTATCCTACGAGCGGCGGGCAGTTGCACGATAAAGGAACCTTACAAGGAATACCGGTTGTTGATGTGTTCAAACAGGGCGGACTGATTGTGCACGTACTAGAAGAACCGGAAAAAATAAAGGTTGGGCAAAAGGCAAGGTGTACTATTGACGCAGAAAGAAGAATGCAGCTTGCGCAACATCACACCACTGCACACATTATCAACGCTGCTGCTCGCACAGTGTTAGGACATCATGTCAACCAAGCGAGCGCGTATAAAGATTTGGACAAGGGAAGGATTGACCTCACGCATTATGCCAGTTTAAGCGATGAAGAAGTGGCTGCGATTGAGAAAGAAGCCAATCGTATTGTTCAGAAGAGCATTCCGATGCACAAAGAGTTCATGGAGCGCGGCAAAGCTGAGAAGAGCTACGGCGTTGCCATCTATCAGGGCGGGGTCGTGCCTGGGAAGAAGATTAGAATTGTAGAAATTCCTGGCGTGGACATTGAAGCGTGTGGTGGAACGCATTTGGATAATACTGCTGAAGCTGGAATGATTAAGATCTTGAAGGCGACGAAGATTTCTGATGGGATTGTAAGGTTAGAATATGTGGCTGGAAAGGCCGCTGAGCGTCTGGAAGGATCTGAGGGGGCCATGATTGATCAGATTGCTCGCTTGCTGAACGTGAAAAAAGAGCAGATTCCGGCGCGGGCCAAAGAGGTTTTTGAGCTATGGAAGGACGTCGTGAAGAAGAGAAAGAAACGCGAAGTCAGATTTATGAGCACGGAAAAAGAGACGCTGAGCGATGAAGATCTGCTGAAGAGGGCGGCGATGATTTTGAAGACGCAGCCAGAGCACGTGCTGAGCACACTGAAGAGATTTTTGAA
>CAZDTM010000008.1:0-9708 GCA_964508385.1 Candidatus Woesearchaeota archaeon
AAAATCAGATGATTTGGCTAGTGGTCGGAATAGTGGTGTTGATCCTTCTTTTTATGGGGGTAAACAAAGAAAAGCTGCAGCAAACACCTCTCCAGGCAGCAGAAAAAAGTACAACATACGAACTAAACGACGAAGACGTAGTCTCTCTTGCTGCAAACCAGGTAAAAAAGAAGCTGGGAGAGGAAGAACTCGTGATGTTTGGATACAACAACCAAATTCCTGGACCCCTTCTGCGCGTCCAGCAACATTCAAAAGCCTACATTAATTTTACCAATAACCTCGACCAGCCAACAACGATCCACTGGCACGGCCTTCGGCACAACTACAAGTTTGATGGCGTTCCAGACATATCCCAGGATCCCGTCCAACCAGGAGAAAGTTTTCTGTATGAGTTAAGCTTTCCAGACGATGGATTGTTCTGGTACCACCCCCACGTACGAGAAGACGTTCAGCAAGAAAAAGGGCTTTACGGCGCCATTGTAGTCGAACCTAATAAAGGGACACAATCAGAGCCCCGCATCATAATTCTTGACGATATACTGATAGCAGAAGACGGCGACTTCCATCCCTTTTCTCCAGACGTCACAAACTTTGCGTTGATGGGCAGATTTGGAAATGTGATGCTCGTGAACGGAGAGCAGACATACAGAACAACAGCATACCGTGGAGAAAAGATGCAGTTTTATATGCTGAACGTAGCCAATGCTCGCCCATTCAATATAGTGACAGAAGGGACAAAGATGAAAGTCATCGGAAGCGATTTGAGCCACTACAACCAGCCATTCGTTGTCGATAGTCTTGTTATTGCTCCAGCAGAGCGCTATCTTGTTGAAATGCAGTTCGATCGCCCGGGAACCTACAAGATCCTAAACAGCAATCCTCTGAAAACATACGTGCTGGGAGAGATTGTTGTTGAAGGAAACACAGAAGAGGGTGCTGAATCACGCGAAGAAGAAGCACAGGAACCAAAGATCAATGTAGAACAGTATATCAAACAGCAACCCGAGTACACGTTTAAACTCACGATCGACATGCGAGGAATGGATATGAGCGGCATGGTAATGCATGATGGGGACGTGATAGAATGGGAAGATACGATGTTCATGATGAACAGTATGCACAACAACAGAATGATGAGATGGATTATCCAAGACGAAGAAACAGGAAAACAAAATATGGATGCTAGCCGCGAAGTAAACGTTGGCGACATGAAGGTGATTCGCCTGATCAATGACGAGACCTCCGACCACCCTATGCAACACCCCATTCATCTTCACGGCCAACGAATGGTGGTATTGAGGCAGGATGGACAAGAAAATACGAATCCAGTTTGGAAAGATACGGTCCTTATCCCCAAAGGAAGTACTGTCGATCTTCTTGTGGAGTTTAGCAATCCCGGTCAATGGATGATGCACTGCCACATTGCGGAGCATCTCGAAGCCGGAATGATGGCTGTCTTTGCCGTAAAAGGTGAACCAAGGGTAGCCTGATGATGGTGCCCACAAAGGAACTAAACGGTCCTGACCACAAATAAGGCCATTCCAAACGATACCGCAAAAAGAGAGGACAAGAAGGGTATTTAAATGCCCAATCAGCAACAACCACAAGTTTACAATGAAAAAGATCGTCCTCAAAGTCAAAGGAATGCACTGCAAGAGCTGCGAAACAGTACTTACAGAGGACTTTCAAGAGCAAGAAGGAGTCAAGAAAGTTGCTGTCTCCTACGCAAAAGGCATCATCGCTGTCGAGTACGACGAAAAGAAGATAACGAAAGAAACAATGAAGGGAATTATTCGTAAAGAAGGGTATGAGGTCGCCTAAATGAAAGCTAAGATTTTCGTGCCGGACATTGAATGTGACAGCTGCGTCAAAGTCCTGACGAAAAGGTTAAACAATGTGCAGGGCGTCGAGTCCTTTGCCATTCACGATGATGCTGTTGATGTGGTCTACGACGAATCCTTAGTGCGGCCGCAGAATCTGGTAGAAACCATCAAAACAGCAGGATACCGCGCATCACTGCATCCCTTCGAACGAAAGTCGTTCAAAGAACGCCTGCGAGACTTTAAGGAGAATCGACAAAAATACGAACTAGAACGGAGGGGCATTTCATATGCGTTGTGGACGTTTCTCGCTCTTCTCCTTCTGGAAGCACTTGCGTATCGCAGTTTTTGGAGTGAGATGCCTTCATTCCTTCCCAAATACGGCTGGTGGCTGCTCTATCTCGACATTGCAGTAATCGCCATAGGAACCGCGCTATGGCACGTCCGTTCCTACAAGGCAAAAGTTACCTCTATGGTCGGTATGATGATCGGCATGACGTTTGGTATGCAGGCGGGGTTGATGTTTGGTACTCTTCTTGGCGCCACAAACGGGTTCTTTATCGGCGCAATGGTGGGCACGGTGAGTGGCGTGCTCATCGGAGCCCTCACAGGAAGGTGCTGTGGCATCATGGGCGTGATGGAAGGCATGATGGCTGGACTGATGGGCGGGACAATGGGACCCATGATCAGCCTCATGATGTTCTTTGACCACCTTCTCTGGTTCATGCCGGTGTTTATGTTCGTCAATGTGGTGATCATGGGCGGACTCTCCTACCTGCTCTACGAAGAAGTTGTCGAACAAAGAAAGGACGTGACCCTCAAGAACATAGACTTTATAACGTACGCTTCGCTCTGTATCCTCATCACAGGAGCGTTTATTATCCTCATGATTTATGGACCAACATCGTCCTTTATCAGAGCAGGAGGAACGTGAACCATGAAAGAAAAAGTCAAAACAATCACGATCGGATGTAAGCAGCTCATTTTTGGTGCGGTAATTCTCGGTGTTGCGGTTTTTCTTCTCCTCAGCGTGATGGGCACAAAGGAAGGGGACGGCGGAGCAACAACTGGCGGCGGAAAACAGGGAAGTGCGCAAACAGTGACGCTGCGTGCTCAGGGGGGCCAGTATATCCTCGATCCGCCAACACTCAAGACAGGCGTCCCCGTGAAAATGGTCGTTGATTTAAGCACAGTCCAGGGGTGCCTGCGTTCTATCGTCATTCCAGAATGGGGCATCAGAAAGCTTGTGACAGAAAGGGACAACGTCATTGAGTTCACCCCAACCACGCCGGGAAACTTTGGTATGTCCTGTTCCATGGGGATGGGAAGAGGAACCATTAATATCGCGTAAGAGAGAATAATGAAAAAAACAGAACTCCTGATTAAAGGCATGCATTGTGCGAGCTGCGCAACTACCTTGACGAAAGCGCTCTCAAAAACAGCAGGAGTGCAAGAAGCAAATGTCAATTTTGCTACGGCGCGCGCAAGCGTGACCTTTGATGAACGCCAAACATCAGAACCGGCTCTTATCGACGTAGTCAAGAGTAAGGGCTACGATGCAACCCAGTACCTGATGAGTCATCATGGCGCCCATGGCCAAGAACACGGTGGTCACGAACATGGCGCGGATATGCACGGACAATATGAAAAAGAGGAGATTAAGAACTACAAAAAAAAGTTTATCATAAGTTTATTTTTTGCCATACCTACGCTCATCCACAGCATGCTTTTTATGGAAGAAGGGCTCCTCTTTGTTGGCTATGAAATTCCATTCTCCCCCTACATTCTCTGGCTATTAGCAACACCTGTCCAGTTCTATGTGGGATGGGATTTTTACAAGGGTACGTGGATTTCACTCAAGAATAAAAGCGCGAACATGGATTCTCTGATCGCGATTGGAACAACTGCGGCATATTTCTTCAGTGTCTATTCGACGCTCTTCAATTCAGAACTTGGGCAATACTTTGAAGTCTCAACGATTCTGATTACGCTGGTCATACTCGGCAAGCTCTTAGAAGCGGTAGCTCGTAGCAGAACATCAGACGCCATCAAGAAATTGATGGGCCTGTCGCCGAAGATCGCGACGGTTATTCGCAACAAGCAGGAGATAAAAATCCCAATTGATGATGTTCTCGTGGGAGACATCGTTGTAGTGAAACCAGGCGAGAAGATTCCTGTCGACGGCATTGTTCTTGAGGGTTCAACGTCAATTGACGAAAGCATGATCAGTGGAGAAAGCATTCCAGTGGAAAAGAAGAAAGGAGACCTTGTTATCGGCGGCACCATCAACAAGCACGGCAGCTTGACGTTCAAAGCAACAAAAGTCGGAGAAAACACGACGCTCTCACGCATCATCCACCTCATCGAAGAAGCGCAGGGAAGAAAAGCACCCATCCAACGCTTCGCCGACGCCATCTCTGCTTACTTTGTACCGGCAGTCATTGCAATCGCGGTCATCACGTTTGGTATCTGGTACCTCCTTGTTGGACAGCAGCTCTCCTTTGCGCTCATCGTAGGCGTCGCGGTGTTGGTCATCGCATGCCCCTGCGCTCTGGGGTTAGCAACGCCGACAGCCATTATGGTGGGAACCGGTAAGGGGGCACGGTACGGCATTTTGATTAAAGGCGGGGATGCACTGGAAACCGCGCACAAAATCAACACTATCATCTTCGACAAAACAGGCACGATCACCAAAGGAACGCCAGAGGTTACGGACATCCTGCCTATTCCCCCATACAATGAAGATAAAGTTCTGCAGCTCGCGGCAAGCATCGAAAAACTCTCTGAACATCCGCTTGCTGACGCCATGACGAAAGCAGCCCAGCAGGCAAAGCTCATTCTTCTTCCGGCAAAAGACTTCAAGGCCATTCCTGGTCATGGCATCCAAGCAAGAGTGCGAACAATGCAGTATTATTTTGGAAACGTGAAACTGATGGCAAAACAAGGCATCAATGTGACAGCAATGCAACAGAGCCTGGAGAAACTTGAGGACGAAGGAAAGACTGTCATGATCCTCAGCGACGCAAAAAAAGTGCAGGGTCTGATTGCCGTTGCAGACACGATCAAGGACACGTCACGAGAAGCAGTGGACTTGTTGAAGAGGATGAACATTGACGTCTATTTAATCACGGGCGACAATCAACGAACAGCCCAGGCCATCGCCAAGCAAGCAGGCATCCCTAACGTGTTTGCCGAAGTTCTTCCAGAAGACAAAGCAAAATACGTTCAGCAATTGCAACAGAAGGGGGTGGTGGCAATGGTTGGAGATGGCATTAACGACGCGCCAGCGTTAGCACAGGCAGACATTGGTATCGCCATGGGTTCAGGCACGGACGTGGCCATGGAAACAGGAAATGTTGTGCTCATGAAGAACGACATTCTTGACGTGCCACGCGCCATTCATTTAAGCAAATTGACGATGACTAAAATTAAACAGAACATGTTCTGGGCGCTCATCTACAACGTCTTGGGCATTCCCATTGCTGCAGGGGTTCTGTATCCTTTCACTGGCTGGCTCCTGTCGCCGATTATTGCGGGCGGCGCCATGGCATTAAGCAGCGTCAGCGTCGTCAGTAACTCCCTTCTTCTCAAGTATAAGAAGCTCTGACCGTAAACGATTTATAGAGCAAAATACCCGTCAGAACATGAACCAGCGCCGTATCGGTATAATCGTCATTGTTGCAGCATGTCTTCTCGCCGCCCTCATCTATGTCTATAAACAAAAAGAAGAATTGGCCATCCTCTTCCACATTCAAAAAGAAGGAACCTGCTTTCTTGCCGATGGAACCTGTCTCCACGCCACCAGCACAACACTCTCGCTCTTGGGGTGGATTCTTGCTGCGGCTCTGCTCATGTTGGGAGTCTATCTCCTCTTCTTTGACAAAACGCAACGATTGCTGGCCGAGCAGCATGAGCGCATCACCTCAACGCTCGAACACGTGAAGAAGGCAGATCATCGGGAAAAATCATTTGAAGCCTTCTTAGCGGCGTTCACTGATGACGAGAAAGCAGTCTTGCGAGCCATCAGAGAACAAGAGGGCATCACGCAATCAACATTGCGCTACAAAACAGGCATGTCCAAAACAGGATTGTCCTTATTGCTAAAATCATTGGAGGGGCGCAGCATCATTACCAGGAAGACTGAAGGAAAAACCAATCAGGTATTTCTAAGAAAGAGGTTCTAACGCTTTCGCGCAACAACAAAGAAGAAGAAAGATTTCCTGCCCAATTCTCTGATGGTGAAACCTGAAGACTGCAAGGTTGCACTGAACTCCTCTTCGCTAAAGAACGATTGCGTGTTGTCCAGCCATTTCACGATTCCCCGAATAAATCTCTTGTCTACATCAACGCAACAAAAGTATCCGCCCCTGCAAAGAACCCTGCGTACTTCTCGTAGTGCTCGTTGATAGTGCTCAATGTGGTGCATGACATCGAATGCAAAAACCGCATCAAAAGATCCTTTTTTGAAAGGGAGGTTTTTCCCATCCCCTGCCAAAAAGCTCAAATTGCGGTGTTGCGCGCGTCGTTGAGCTCTGCGTATTTGGTGGTAGTCATAGTCAAGGCCGACAATCTTCGCGGAAGGAAAGCGCCGAGCAAGTTCTAGCGTCGTATCTCCCCCGCCACATCCCAGATCGAGAACGCGCTCCACGTTCTTCGAAAAACGATGCTCGAGAACGGTGGGCAGGACATACTTCCTGTTCAAGAATCTCCAGAGAGCGCTGTTCACAAAGGCCCTCCCAAAAACATTCATTTCCATAAGAGAAAAAACAAGAACGCGAATCTTCCTTTGTTTCTTATCACCACATCATGCCGTACGGTCGATATCCGTAACCGAAGTAAGAGGACGGTCGGTAATATCCAGAGTAATCAGAAGAAGGATATCCATAGCCCATCATGCCGTATCCACCCCAGCCATACCCCCCATGTGCTTCAACAGCAATAGTCCCAGCTACAAGAGCTAGAAGCATCGCCGCAAGAATACGGACAACGTTCATAGTCTATAGGAAAGGCAAGGATCTATAAAAGGTTATCTCTTATTTCATCTGTCGATTGGTGTTGATGCCAAGCAGTTTGTACAGACCGCAGTATCCAGTAAAACTTTCAAGCACGGCAATAATGCCGAGGGCAGAAAAAACAAATTGAAGTACCCCGTTAGAGATCACCGCATATCCTAGATAGAGCAGAATCATCCCGCCAACGAATCGGATGACACGATCAATAGATCCAATGTTCTTGTTCATAAGCTCACCTCTTTATGATCAAAAAAAGGATCGGGGATATTTAAATGCTGCGACAGCAGTCTCTGCTGAAACTCTATCAGCACACGAAGCCAATGTTTACAAGTAAGATTGATCTCCCGGCTAACATTTTTAGAGGATTCACCAAAACCTGAAACGTGCGATAACCGTCCTTTTCCCGCCCGCAGCAGAGGAAACAGTTTCTCACGTGTCGGAAACACGCGTCCTCGTTCGCAGTCGCGAAGAACACGCAAGAAAAACGGCGGCAGCCATCCCTAGAGTTCTAAGTAAAACCTCAGTAAGCGCAGCGGAAAAAAAGGACTCAGGAAACAGCACAACTAACCGGTCAGTTGCAGGATCCAGCATCCAAAAGTCATTCGTAAAGCTGAGCTGGTGAAAGGCCAAGAAAGAAGAAGAGAAAGTCAGGAGCACGATCAGCCCGCCAACCCCCACCAACAAGAGAGCAAACAAACTCGCCTGGCGAAGAAGTTCAAGTTTCCGTGAAGAGCGCAACAACCACACCCCGCATACAACAACGAGAAAAGCAAGAAGACGTTCAGACAGCCTTACCAATTCCCGCACATCGCCCATATGTAATTTTTCCTTCTCATTGAAAGAAGACCCGAGTTCATTGTTTCCTCGCAAGAAAGACACAAGAGTATGCGCCTGCCCAAAAGCTTCCTCTCTTGGAAGAACAGTAAAAACGCCGCTCTTTTCCATCGTCTTCTCGTAATATGTTTCACTGAAGAGAACAGTCTGCAGAGAAAAGAGAAGAAGGGCAAGAGTCCATGCAAAAAAGAAGAAGATCCGAAGAGCGCGCATGATGCTTAGGCTGCAGCAAGCAATTGATCTATTAAACGTCTCAACTCGCGCTCTTCTGCGCCCAGGTCATTCTGTGCTTCATATCCATTTCCTATGCGAAGATACTTGCACCCAAGCACAAACGTCGGAATGGATTGCTGTGCGTTGTACTTGTTCAAGACCGCGTACTCCTTTGCCGGAATACCTTTTTGTGCGGGGTCAAGATCGTCAGTGTCGAGGTCCAGCACCCAATTATGCGCCTCAATCTCTCCACGACGGAGATAGTCAGTCACCACCGTCGTATACGTATCCTTCACCCACTCGCAATGAGGGCACCACGACGTGGAGTATAGGCGGATAATCGGCTTGCCTTCGGCGTTTCTGCAGATCTCGTCGCCAGTGTCGCGGAACGTCTGCTCCGTGGTGATTTGTTGGGTAATCGTCACGCTTCCCGTGACGTTGTTGGATGAGGTACATCCCACAAGAAAAACTAGTGCAAAGAGAAGAAAAAAGAAGAAGAGCTGCCTCTTCATCGGGCAAGCTCCTGATCAATCACGGTCTTGAATGCAGCGAAGGGCTGCGCTCCCACCAGTATCTTCCCGTTTACAAAGAAGCTCGGCGTACCAGACACGCCGGCAGCATTCCCATCAGCGAGATCTTTCGCGATTTCAGCAGCCATCTTGCCGCTGTCCAGGCAGGAATTGAACTTGTTTGCGTCAAGGCCAATGCTTGCACCCCACACTTTCAAGTTCTCTTCGTTCAATGTTGCTTGGTTCGCGAAAATCTTGTCGTGCATAGCAAAGTATTTTCCCTGTTCTCCGGCGCAGTTTGCAGCTTCAGCAGCTTTCTCTGCAAAGGGATGGAAGGGCAGAGGGTAATCGCGGTACACAAGTTTTACTTTTCCCGTGTCAATGTAGTCTTTTTTCAGTTGTGGAAGTGTTTGCGAATAGAACTTTTCACAGAAAGGACATTGGTAGTCTGAGAATTCAATAATGGTTACGTCTGCATCCTCATCGCCCATGACAGGATCATCATCTTCTGAAACAGCAACGATTTTTTGTTGCGCTTGTTGACCAGCGCCAGGTGCTTGTGGACCTTGTGGACCTGCAGCGAAGGGTTGGTTGCCCCCTTGTGCAGACCCGCCCTGGGCAATGTTAGTCCGGTCTTGTGAGCCCTGGAATCCCCCAGTAAGTAACGAGATCACAAAGAGTAACGCGAAGATAAACGTTCCTGCTTTCCACAGTGTGGATACCTGCAATTCAAGACGAATCTTCCGTTCTTCTTTCATTGGTTCCTGTTTTTGTACCATACATAATAGCCCCCTTTGTCAATGAGTAATGGGCTGAAAAACACGGCCGCTCTTTATAAATCTTTGTTCATCCCTTTGCTTTATGTGGACTATTTGTGCAAAGCCGAGAAAATGGTAAAAGTTATATAGTTTAAACCCCTATAAAAAATATACGTTCAATGGGGGGGAACAATGAAAACTATTATGTTAATCTTAGTTTTGTTGATCTTTGCCGGAATTTTGGCTTTTCAATTCGAAGCACAGGAAGTTACATCTGCTAAACCCGATTGCCCGGACGAATCATGGGTGAAGAATGGAAATCTCTACGGCTGCGGAACAGGAGATACTAAAGAAGCCGCAGAAACATCAGCCCATTCAAAGAACGATCTCTATTGCCAGGACCTTTGCGTGGAGCAGAAGAAAGGCGTCCAAGGCAAGGCCCAGAGCTGCAAGAAACAGGGCTCGGTGAAATCAGGCGAAGAATATTATTACACTGAAAAGTGCGAATCCTGCCAGTGTTATGATGGAAATGGGAACCCGACTGAAGTTCTCCCGCTTTAAG
>CAZDTM010000008.1:9808-20134 GCA_964508385.1 Candidatus Woesearchaeota archaeon
ATGAAGGCATTTTCTCGATCGATGAAGCACTTAAGAGAAATAAAGACTACATACTCGTTGATCCACCGAATTCAGTTGACCTCGCAGGGCTTGAAGGACTGTGTTCTGAGCTCCTCAAGCACGCCGATATATATGCGTTGGGAACGCAAGGCACTTTTGAGCGTGGTCCTTTGTCTGGAACACTTATATGCGGGGATACGAAAAAGATAGTTCTCACATACAACGGTCCCCTAAACAGTTCTGTACGGATGCGCATAAGCGGTATAGGCTCTGACAATCCTTTAGGGTTTGTCATGAGTATCTATGGAATCGATGATCGCGTAGAAGAAACAATCACGCTTACGACGCTTGAGAATGTCCCAACGCTTATGTCTATGCGAACGATCTATACGGGCGGACCAGACGGAAGGGAAACCCGTGGGACTGTTGGAACGCCAGCTATCCGGCTGACTTCTTCATCTTTACTCTACGGATGGCTTCAGTCGCAAGCGGATTTTTTAGACCGCGTTACAAGAGTTTACACGGGGTGATTGTGTTTTTTTGCTGGTCTGTCGAGGGGCAATTTCTCTGCCTCTCAAGCGTGTAAGAAGAAAGCCCTTCAGTCTTTTCCAAAAAGAAAAGACAAAGCGAACCATACCTTTAAAAACATCCTCTCGTCAGAAAAACGCAAGAGAGGTGACGTTATGGGAAAGAAGGATAATTCTAATGCGCCAAGTCCCTACAAAAAACTCTCTCTCACCATTGTTATTTTTGTCATCATCAGTCTTCTGATTCTTGCGTATGGCGTCTACCAGGCCATCAAGAAGGAAAGTCCCACCACGTATACAGATCGTCTGAAGAAAGAAGTCGAACAAGACCTCAATGAGGCACAGCAAAAGATCCAAGAAGCGTCAAGCCTCATCACCAGCATGATCGCTGGGGGTTCCTCATGAGGAAAAACATTTCCTCTTCCGGGCAATCTTCTACAGAAATCGTCCTGCTTACAGGCTTAATTATCGCTGCCTTAATCCCCCTTCTGTACTATACGACCAGTCAGTTTCACTATGTGGGAGAATCCAAGATTGTAGAAGGCCTGGAAACAACAGATGCCTCGGCAGAAACCATCCTGTCGTTGGGTGTTGGTTCCTCAAAAACAGTAGAGATCTTCAACCCCAACGGAATCACGGCCTATTCTTGGAGCAATGGTTTGCGCACGCTGAATCTCGACTACAACGAGCAGGACGTGACGTACACGTTCCCTCTTCCTCTGCAGAGCGATGCCGAGGGCAAAGAAGCAGTCTGGCCCATCACCGAAGGAGTGCATCGCATTCACTTGTACAACGCAGGAACTTACATTCTCCTGACGGAATGCGGCAACAACATTCGTGATATCAACGAGCAATGCGATGGAAACGACGTAGCATTGTGTGGCAGTGGCGTGTGCAACGCTGACTGTTCCTGTTACTGCATCAACTCCAATCAGTGCCTCCTTTTCAATGGAATCTGCAACCTGGAGAAGAAGTCCTGCGAACAAACCGGCGTGTGTGGAGACAGCATCGTGAATCCTGGCGGCGGAGAGCAATGCGATGATGGAAACCTTGTCAATGGAGATGGTTGCAACTCCAACTGTCAGAGGGAATATTGTGGAGACGCCATCATCCAGCCTGGTTTGGGTGAAGAGTGTGAAGGGACCAGCGCCTGTGCAACAGAGGGAGAAACCTGCAACGCAGCGACATGTCAATGCGAGAGTGGCGGCCCTGGCGGCAGCGCCATCTGCCCCAATGGTATCTGTGAAACAGGAGAAACCTGCAGCACCTGCCCCTCAGACTGCGGCAACTGCTGTCCAGCAACGCTGCTTGATTACTGGCCCATGCAAGAAGGAACTGCCAACGCCACAACCTCGATGAAGGGAGTCAATGGAACATTGCAAACATGGAGTTCGTCAGGAACGCAGCTCCCCCTCAGCACGTCAGAGATTGTCTGGGAAACAGGCTCAGGAAATCCCGCATTTGCGCAATGGGGTGTCGCCTTCCCGGAAGCAAGTGGAAACAGCAACGACGAAGTCATTCAATTTCCGCTCACCTTTCCGCAGGAGGGAACACTTGAAGTTGTCGTAGACGGGAAGAGCAGCCAGATTTCGCGGCGCGCAGCCAACTACATCATCACAAGCTGTAATGGGCAGGACTATGTGGCGTGCGTGACAAATGCACAAACATTCAGGCTCTACTTTGACACCGCGTCCAGCATCAGCACAAAAAAACTGGTGGCTCGCTTCGGTTCGCAGCCCATCACGATAGATGACAACAAAGCATGCGCTTCGCTTGACTTTAAATGTGTGGTCACCCTCACTTGGAAAGTAAACAGCAGACTCAGCCTCTACGTGAATGGAAACTGGGTGAGGAACAGCACACAGACGATCCAGAGCACCGACGTGAATGCGATTAGCGGCCCGTTCCTTCTTGCGGCAGGATCAGGAGTAACAAGTTACGTCGGCGCCATCTACCAGTTCGCATGGTACACGAAGGCCCTCAACAACACGGAAGTACTGGACAATTACAATCTCTACACTGCCGTCAACAGCACGGGACTTATTTGCGGAAACGGCAACAATACCTATTGTGGCAATGGAATGAAAGAAACAAGCGAAGAGTGCGATCTTGGTTCGGGAAACAGCGCGACAGGAACGTGCAATACTGACTGCACATTCACTTACTGTGGCGATGGTGTGGTGCAAACGCCGAATGGCTACAACGGGTATAATGGCACGTACAATGGAACAGAGGAATGCGACGATGGCAACAACAACCCCTATGATGACTGCAACAACTGGTGTCAATACTCGCGCTGCGGCGACGGCGTGATTCAGCAGCCAAACCATGCTGGCGTCAAAGAAGTATGCGACGGCAGCAATTTCAATGGAACAACCTGTTACCTCTTTGGTTTCCGCAATGGAAAACTCAGCTGCAGTGCAGACTGTCTGACGGTCAGCTCTTCAGGTTGCTTCAATCCAGAATGCTCGGACACAGTCAACAATAACGATGGAGACAATTTCATCGACTATCCTGCAGATCCTGGTTGCGTCAATGAACTCGATTACAGCGAGAAGAACGGCGAGAATACATACTGCGGCGACGGCCTTTTGGATCAGCGTTATGAGTCCTGCGACCCGGGAAACTTGGGAAACTTGACTGGCGTCCCTTGCCCAAATCCAGATCAGTACTGCGCGGTGGACTGCAGTTGTTACACTTTCCCTCCTTTTGGAAACTGGTCAGACGGCGGGTGGGGTGGCATTGGTGCTGGTGCTGGAGCAACTCCCGCGCCCGGTGAACCGTGGGCACCGCAGATTCCAGCAAACGCACCAAGAGCACCGAAGATTCCGGGTAACCCCCAAGGACCTGTAGCGATTACACCTGGCGGAACAAGTTGTGATGCTCAAAAGACGATAAGCCTATGCGCGGCCACGCAATGCCCCTCTCATAATGGCCAGCAGCGTATCTGCTCTGCAAACCAGGGCCAAACAGAATGTGACTGCAGACTTGCAGAGTGCACTGATCCAGGTCCCTGCCAGGGTCTTGATCCAGGAGCCGCATGTACAACAACGGGTGGGGCTGCAGGGAAATGTGACAACCTCTGCCTCTGCGTTGGTGAAGCAATAACTCCTGGCGGTGGGACTGGAGCCAACCTGAACCAATAGCTGATGTTGGAAGCTGAACTACTCAAGAAAGACTAAATTCTTATCATGTTTTTTCTGTAGTCCACCACTGTCTCGATAACATCTTGATAAGAAAGTGGGTATCTCGTTCTAAAGAAGAAGGTTGTGAAGAAGGAGAGGAGATTTCATTCATCTCTTCAAGAGTTCTTCCATGTGATAGATTCTCTAACACTGCCCGAACTCGTAATTCCTGAAGAAGAGAAAACTCTTCAGATCGATGCGAGGGAATGAGGGCCCCGTCAAAAGAAAGAGTCCGTGATAAGAAATGACTGGTCTCATGAATAAGAACGTCACTGGTAAGCTCGCCGGTAAGAAATCGTGAAGCATTGGCAACTGTTGATTTTCCTGTAAGGATCTTTCTGTTAGTATAATCTGTTTCATGGTTATCTCCAAGAGGATTCACAGAAAGAGAATCAACAAAAATACCTGCAGCATAAATTTCCGTTGGCATCTTCTTTTCAAAAAGAGCGAGTTCTTCCTCCACCCGTCCCTTAAATTCCGGGAACTCGTCAGAAGGAAGAACGTCGGGCCTTCTCATTCCCCGTGTTTTTGTCAGTGTGTACAGCTGTTCTAATCGTGTTGGTTGTCCGTTTCTTAAAGGTTGAAACTGGTATAGGGGCTCAGGAAGAGCAAGAGCCTGATTGATGGTTGCAAGAGAAGTCTGTCGCTCGTTCTCCTCGTGTTTCTTGGGAAAGAGCGCAGCAACATGGTCCCTCACCAGTCGTTCTCCCTTTCCTTTGTCGCCATCAGCATACAAGTCTCGAACAACAGCCACGTAGTGAAAACGTCGATGGGTGTTGTCCATTGCCAACCCGTTTTTAAGCAATGCCGTCAGTTGGGCTTCGCGTTTCTCTGGTGGTAGGTAAGCAAGCATGCGATGCACGCTTCCGATTGCGGACACGAACACCAGGTCAGACTCATCATGCAGCGCCTCAAGTCCGGCAGCCAGCACCGTTCCACGGATCGCAGCACTATCAACCCCCTCATACAGCAAGCTCAGCAATGACGCGGCGGTTTCGCGTTCGTTATGATACGCCTCTGGATCAACCTGCTCTGCTGGCCGGCGATCGTGTCGTTGCCGAAATCCAGTCGCATAATCAATGGCGGTATCAAGGCAATCGTGATCAGTACGAAAAGCGAGATGAGCGAAGAGAAAGGAATAGTGGCTTGATCGTTCCTGCAGCGCGAAACGCATGCACAACTCTGCGCGCTGTTGGCGTTCAGCAGCACTCAAGGAAGCAAGAGCAGAAGGAGAGGTATACGCGTCTGCAGTCAAAAAGAAACCATGAGGATCGTTCTCTGAGAGCACATGCATTGTAGCAATTTTTTTCTCAAGAGGCTCTGATGACGTGAACGGAGAATCAGAAGGCACGACTGAAAAAGAAACCGGATGAGAAGCGTTTTGAGAAAGAGCCTCTTGGCTGTAGAGTCCTGGCGCAAGCGCACCAACCAACATGAGCCTTGAGAACAGCCCCATAGGAACATTCACCTGTGGTATTTTATCTATATCCTGTAGTATATATATCTTTCCAACTCCGAGGGGGATCAGAAATCCTTCAGTAAAACAACCTAAAACTATATAACCGAGCCATCTCCTGAAACCGGTCATGAGCGAGCTGATCGACACCCAAGCCAGGAAACTGAATGGCTATCTCGACAGAATGTACGCTTCCACACAGAAGAGAGTGAAAGAGAAAGGAGATACAAGAAGCAGCGCCGTTCTTCTCCACTCGCATGCCGCGTGGAAGCGCTTCATGGATGGTGGTGGAAAGAGAATTCGGCCCGTCATTGCTCTGCTGGTGGCAAAAGCGTTTGGTGCAAAGGAAACAGATGAGCTCTACAATGCAGTCCTCTCCCTCGAACTGATTCATAACTCCACCCTGGTGCATGATGACTGGATGGATGAGGATACCTGGCGACGCGGCGTGTTAACAGTGCACGAGCAATGCCGCGCTCACTACACTACAAAAGCAGAGAGCAGATACTTCAAGGACGCGACAATGAACAAGGCCATCACAGAAGCAACCTGTATCGGCAACCTTCTCTGCTCAGAAGGCTACGACCTTCTTCTTCAGTCGCCGTTTCCCAAAGCAAAAGAGGCGCTGCATGAAGTGCTGCAAATGTACACCACAGTGAATGAGGGGCAGATTTTGGATTGTCAGGACAACTTGTCGAAAGAGGACTACATCACCATGATCAGCAAAAAGACGGGCGCGTTCATCGTGTGTGCTGCGCGCATGGGAGCATACCTCGCGAACCAGGACAGGAAAACTGTTGATCGCATGTCCTATGTCTTTGAGCCGGCGTCACTAGCATTTCAGGTGACGGACGACCTTCTTGATCTCGAACCCTTGCGCGAAGACAAGCAATACTCAGACATTCGCAACGGAAAAGAAAATATCTTGGCGGCCGTCTTCAGGGAAAGGGCCGCTCCCGACCAGCTCAAACTCTTCAACGCTTCTTTTGGCAACAGGTCTGCAACAAAACAACAATTAGAAATTGCTGCGTCTCTCCTGAAGGAAACAAAAACCGTTGAAGAAGTGACTGCGCTTCGGGACAAGCTCTATGAGGAAAGCGTGAAGCGTCTTGAAGAAACTGATCTTGCAAATAAAAACATTATCAAAGAGTTGCTAACCTCGCTCGCAGTAAGAGAAAAATAGAGGTGGCATCAACAAGTTAATTGTTTTGTGCTAAAGACATACGTGCAGTTTCGCACCGTGCCAACAGCGTTCGTTCCCATTCCTTGTGGCACAAACTCATCATACGTGACCACCACAGCAAACGGCTGCGTGGGAGAGGGAACATTCTGCGCCGTGATCTGGAGGCTGTATGTTCCTGATACTGGGGCGTCAATCTTCACGACTTCAATGTTGTTCTTACGGTCATATGCGGTGTTGTATGGCGTGCTGAAGTCATTGCCGTAGTATGCCGTGCCCTGGGGATCAGTGACGGTAAAGTCCAGATCATTGACAAGCATGGTGCCTGCGCCCGGTGTTCCTGGGTAATCAGTCCAGACAAGAACTGCTTTGAAGGGCGCTGTCGCCCCTACTTTCTGGATCGTGATGTTGTACGTGTTTCCCGTGCTCATGCCAATAATTCGGTCAAGGAAGTACACTTTTTTGAGGCCATGTGGCAGGGAGTTCGTCAAGTTGACCCGACCCCATCCCGTTGTCATGCTGGGATACCCATACTTCATTTCCTGCGCTCCGGCAAGCAGGGTTGCTTTCAATAAGGCCGCGCTCGGCGTGAACCCCTTTTTGGTGATGTAGTATTCGCGCAGCATTGCGGCTAATCCGGCAATGTGCGGTGCAGACATGCTCGTTCCGCCGCAGACAGAGTAGTGTGGCCCCAAAGTAATGACGCTCGTTTGGTTTTGTCTGCAGCTCAATGCGGTCGTGCTCGGGCTGTAGCGGGTGCGTGTGGAAAAGATGGTGGTGGCGGGAGACATGAGATCAGGCTTGATCCTTCCGTCTTCTGTCGGTCCAAGGGAAGTGCCAAGGTAAATCTCATCAGGGTCATCAGCAATAGCAGGAGGATCAGATAGCGTCGGTTTGTAATTTTCGCTGCCGCCAGCCGCAATCACATTTTTTGCTACGGCATTGGGATCCATGCTTCCATTGCCATACACAAATCCATAATTTCCTGCGGCATAAACAGCGAGATAGTCTTTATTGAACCAAATGTGTCGATCAATGTCTGCGGTCACGCCGGTATACTTTCCAAAGACAGCAGTGTTTGTCGTGCCGTAACTGTGAGTGTGGATGCGCACTCCTTGATTCTTGGAGTCTTGAAGTCCGACGGATTCACCAGGCGGATACACATACGGATCATCAGGGTTATCAGATCCAATCGCTTGGAAGTACACGCGTGCATTTGGCGCGGCGCCAGCATACGAACCCCTGAAGCTGTTGGTCGCAGGATTGCTTCCTGAGAGCACGCCATTTCCTAAAGCAATGCCTGTGACGTGCGTTCCATGTCCTTGCAGGTCGTCAGGGCTGGTTCCAGCATAGAGCTTAAAGCCAAAGATTCTTCCCTGGAGGTCAGGATGCATCGTCGGCCCGTCAACGCCGCTGTCCAATCCTGTGTCGGTAATAGTGATAAGCTGATTGTTGCCAGTTAAGCCATAGGTCTCGCCTTCATCCCTTGCCCCAGTCAAAACAGTTCCTACCTCATTCTCGGCCTTATACTGCAGCACTTCGTCAATCCACTTGACGCCATCGATGTTGCTGATCTCGGATAAGCGAGTACCGGTTGTCGTCAGCCTCAATTGATTGACAACAATGTTGCCCTCTTCATCAAGAACAGAATGATCAATGTCATCAATCTCAAATCCCATCCTCATCAGTTGGTCAACCACACCATACGTGTCGGCAGAGTCAAAGAGGCGAACAAAAACATCCACACTATCTTTTTTCGCGGAGTCAGAAACGAAATGATGGTCTGACGCATAGGGTGAAACATCAACAACAAAAGGGAGGGTCTTCATGCTATCAACATTGTTCTGAACCAGGCCAAGGACATACGTGGAGGGTCCAAGGAAGCCCTCAACAACAGTATTCTTCTGTATCCATTCAGCGACAGCAGCAGGTACTGGATAAGTAACAGTTACTTTGTAATACGACAACGGTCTCGGTTCGTCTGAAGGCGATTGGGCTGAAACAAAAAAGAGAAAGACGCTGAGGACAAAGAGAGAAGTAAGGAAAAGGAAAAACTTCTTCCGGAAGGGGGGAATGTGTGCTGTCACGTAAGTAAATGTATGTCCTCCTTCTTTATATACATTTTTGTCAAAGAGACAAGCATGGCATCGCACAGAAAACACCTATGAAAGCAAGAATGCCGGTCGCCTTATTTCACAACAGCGAAGTAAATAACAAGCGCGAGGATAAGGTAAACAAGAACAAAGAGTTTATAGGCGAAAAAAGAGGTATCTGGTTGCTCAATGTCTAGGTCAGTTGGGGCTTGTGGAGATTCGCTGCTGGGTGGAGTGAGGGAAAAGGAATCTTGACGAGATCCTTGTTGTGCTCCAGAAGAGCCGCTTGCTGAGGGAGAACTTGGAGCGCCATCTGGGGGAGCATCTGGAGAACCACCGCCGCCAATGCCACCGCCACCCCCACCTCCGCCTCCGCCACCAGAGCCGGCAGAAGAACAACCTTCGTCAACGCCTCCATTGCAATTGTTGTCAATGCCGTCACAGGTTTCTTGCACTCCGGGATTGATCGAGAACTGCTGGTCGTCGCAGTCACACGCTGCCCCATACCCATCAGCATCTTCATCGAGTTGGTCTGGGTTGTAGACAAAGGGGCAGTTATCAAGAGAGTCTGGTATACCATCCAAGTCAATATCCCCGCTGCCAGTCGATCCGCCACGTGAAAAACGATCAATCATCTCAGCAGTGATATCAATATACGTATACGGCTCTCCCCACCAGTCAACAATCGCAGTTCCATTGCTCAAATACTCAACAGGATGGCAAGGAGCAGCAAAGCAGAGTTCCATAGAACGCGTGGTTGGATGCCCATCACCCGGGAAGTGATTCGCACTCTGCGCAGCGTACATGCCGCTCCCCTCCTCGTAGCCATTCCATGAGTCAAGGTAAATGCGCTGAATGGCTGGGTAGAGTGCCATAGTATCAAGGACAAAATTCCAGTTCTGCCGATAGACCTCGCCGCCATAGCGTGGGATCCATTCTTTGGCAGAATACAGTGGACTGTCACCCGGCTTCCAAAAGCCGGCAGTGATCTTAACGCTTTGCGGGACATAGGGGTTGTCCAATGAAACAGCGCGGGGAGAAAAAAGCGGATTGATCTCATCCGGGCCATACCTCTGCCAGTCTGGGTGCACGCTCCAAAAGGCAGACAAAGCAAAATCCCTGCTGAGGCGCGCATTCAGCTCAGAAAATAGGGGTACGCTCGCGCCAGTCTGTGATCCATCAACCGGACCCAACCCAATCAGCACTTTATTGTCAATGATCGCTAGATCAAGAAGAGGATCAAAACCCGCAGCAAAAAGGCGGTTAAACCAACGATTGATTTCAGCATAAAACGTATCAATGCCTTCCGAGGTACTCAGGTTAAACGATTGTTCCTTCCAGGTATCATTGGTGAAAAAGGGAGCCATCTTAAACACAGGAAGTCCCGCAACTTTTCGTTCTTGAAGAGCGGTAAGGTGGTTATCAACAGAGAACCCCCACGTGTCTTGGTGTGGAACATCAAAGAAGATAAAGTTAGAGCGTGAACGGACAATGTTGCCGTCTTGTTGCTTCCAGTAGGCGAGGGAGCCATTCCACGCTCGTCGCCCTTCAAGAGGCTGCCACGGCGACACAAACTGGCCGGCAACAGGACTTTCTTCGTCTCCAAACGAATGGAAAACAAGAGGTCCAATGAGCAGGGCACTTTGGCTGTTCTGGCCAATGCCACACTGGTCAGATCCGCTCTCGAAACCAAGGATCTTGAACTGTTTAAGTGAGAGAATGGAATTCTCATAAAAAACTTCAGGATTCTCCAAGCAGTAATGATTATCAGAGAGAGAAAGTCCCTCGTCAGAACCCATTCGAATGTTGAGGATGCGATTGCTGCGCGTTCCATTTTGTGTGTTGGAAGTGACGAGGAGGTTCTTGGTGTGAACCATGTCCGGTC
>CAZDTM010000009.1:0-19685 GCA_964508385.1 Candidatus Woesearchaeota archaeon
GTGCTGAGTTAATTTTTTATACTGGGGTTGGCTTCTTCTACCATGCTTCGATATGCATCTCGCCATGACTCCTTGCTGAAAGCATTGTTGTTTTTCTTCTTTCTTGTGTTCCTTCTTTTTATCCCGCGCACTCTTTCTCTTGGTGTTCCTGAGTATGTTTTTGACAACATCATCGCAGTTTTTTTCATGATCTTTTTCTTCTTACTGCGCCGGTTCTTTTCTTTGCATCCGCTTACTTACTTTCTTGTCTTTGTTGCATTTCTCTTGAACAGCCTGGGCATGTTCGGGTTCTACAACCAGTCTCCTCTTCCCATCCAATGGGATCACGTTGACCACTTTTATGGTTTCTTCGCTGTGACCTTTCTGCTTTGGCCTCTCTTTTTTGATGCCTTTAAAAAAAAGAATCTCTTCACAGCCAGCCTTTTTCTTCTCCTCGCGGTCTTAGGCACTGGCGTGACGATTGAGTACATCGAATTCGTTGGGTTCCTTGTTGCGGGACAGGGAGAAGGTGTTTTGGGCCAGGGTTTGGGAGATACCCAGACCGAGTTTGGTTCCAGCCTCTGGATGAATACGATGCTTGACCTGATCTTTAATCTTCTTGGCAATCTGGTTGCTCTTATGATTATCTTGCCTCTTTCTGCGCGTTTTCCACACAAAACTTATAAATAAGCACTCGTCAGTAGCAGTGTTCTTTTTCACACCCTGGTTCCTGCCATGAAGCCTTTCCTTATTCCCCTTCTCATCCTTCTTTTTTCACTTTTCTCTTTCTTGGTCTCTGCGCAGAAGCTCACGGTTACCGACGTCCCGATTATTTCTCGTGTTGAACCAGGAGAGACCGCCCGCTTTGCTCTTGTCGTCAGAAATGTGGGCGATGTGGGCGATGTGTTCAAGATTCGGGGGGATCCAGAAAAAGCGTCGCCTTTTTCTCCCTTTTACGCGTACGTTTCAGCGACACCAAACCAATTCCGCCTGGATCCGGGGGGGACCACCACACTCGATGTTGAGGTGCATACGTCTGAACGCGCGCCAGTGGAAGAGTCCTTTCTTGCGCGCTTACTTATTGAGTCTGTGAGCGTCGTTGATTTTGTTCTTCCTGCCACTGTGGAGACCTATGTTCTTGATGAAACGCGCACTCTTGACGTCTTCTTCAAGGACGTCGACGCCCTCATCCCTGGTATGGAGCATACTTTCACTGTAGTTGCCAAAAATCGCAAGCAAGAGTCCCTGCGAGGGGTTGAAGTTCATCTCGTCAGCAACATTCCCGGCGTTAAGAGCCACGTCATTCGTAATTTTCGTCCTGAAGAAGAGCAGAGTATTCTCTTCAGCTATTTCATTCCGCAAACCACCCAACCAGGGACGCATAACGTTGAAGCCCAGGCGTACCTGAAGAATACCCTGCGCGGCGGAACAAGCCTTCCTTTTTTGGTCAAAGAAAAAGCATACGTCGGCGTGGCCAGTGAGAATACCTCCAGCTTTTTTGTTCGAAGAATCGTGCTTGAAAAGGAGAACCTAGGGAACGCGCCAGCGCAACAGCGCATTACCCATCGCCTTGGCTTTTTTAAAAGTGTTTTTACTTCAGCCGCACCAACACCAACTTCTCTTGAAGGGGGCACATGGACCTGGGCATTTACTCTTCAGCCCGGCGAGAGTTTTAGCGTTGTCTTAGTTACGAACTATACGCCGGTGCTCTATGGACTTCTTGTTGTCCTTGTTGCATTCTTTGGTTTTGTGTGGCACCTTCGTCGTAGTGTGACCTTACGCAAACGACTCTTTGTTGTCCCCACGCCAGAACCGGGAGTCTCTCAAATCAAAGTGCTGTTGATTCTTCGCAATGGAAAACGCGCCCCGCTCACACAAGTGCGCGTGATGGATATTCTTCCCCAGGGGTTGGATCCGCACCCGCATTTTGTCACCATGAAGCCGGGTGTGGTGCAGCAAGGCATGCACGGCCAGCGCTTTGTATGGGACATTGAAGCACTGCAACCGAAAGAAGAGAGAGTCTTTACCTATGTGCTGAGGGCTCGTTTGTACGATGTGCCAGCCGGAGTTCTTCCTGCAGCAACAATGCACTACTTGCACAATGGAAGCGCGAAGCGCGTAAAATCTGATCGACCACCCCTGCACCACCACCTCTAGGCGTTCGTTCAGTACTTCCTAAAGTGAAAAATAAGTAATTATTTGATAGCTTGTTTGGTTATCTCAATATTACAGCTTTTATATTTTTTACACCAGTTTTCACATTTCTGAGCTATAGTTTTATCCTTGTACTTGAATTTACATTCTTCACAGACATAATACCCCTTAGTAAAAATTACCATAGAATAAGCTTGAATCAAGAAATATAAAAGTTTATCCAAACTACTGGCCTAGACGATTCGTTTTCCACTTTTGGTCTTTCGGATCAACTGGGTTCCCCATAAGGTTTATAAGTTCTCCAGTAACTTTTCTTTCATTCCCGCTCTAGCTCAAATCATTTCGCCATCATGAGAGCAACGGTAGAGCACGTGGCTGTAGATACTGCCTGAGATTGGAGCTATCCTAACAATGAAAGGCGGTCAGCCGTGCCCACGGGGTTCCTGGTTCGAATCCAGGGGGCGGGATTTCTTTTTTCCGAGAGGGGTTGCCGTTGTGTTCTGCGCAGTCTTTAAAAGTAGAGCACGCTCTTTTCCCTCATGACCCCTTTTTTTCCTGCTTTCAACCGCCATCTTTCTGATGCTACAGCTCTCGTTGTTGTGACCACTCCTTTTTTTGTGTTCTTTGAAACCATTGTTGCCGGGTTGCCAGATTCTGTGTCTTTTTCCTCTCGCCTTCTTGCGGCTGGTTTAACGTATGCTGGACTCGGCTTTGTGTTGTCGCGCGGTCGGGATCTTTGGCGCCGCCTCTTTCACATTACGGATACGACAGCTGAACGATGGCAGCAATTTCACGACGCTCTTTACATGGGCTTGTTTGACTTGTTCTTTTTGCCTTTCGCTTACTTCGTCAGTGGCTCTCGGGAACTTTCCTCTATTGCTGTTGGAGCATTGACCGGCGCTACGTTCAGTGCGGTCTCGGGCGGACCTGCCGGATACTGCATTGACGCGTTCCGCGATCTCTTCGGACTGCAAAAAACACATCGCCTTCCCGCATTTATTCGTGATCTTTCACCCACTTCTAAAAAGCTTGTTCTTCTGTTCTTGGCAATTTTGTCAGTTACTGTGAGTTGGTTCTTGTATTGGCTCACATCATGACAGTTTTCTACCACAATCTTTTTATAGAAGTTCGTCCTTAAGAAGAGGAAGGAAAGAGTGTGGTAGAGTATTCTCTCCAATAGAAAGATTTATAAAGGGTCTTCTTACCACTTCATTTAGATGGACCAGTCTTTCTCTCGTACTGCTAATGAACGCCAGGCGAGGGAGTCGTCTCTTTAGCTTTGCGTTTTGTGATTTAGTAGTGGAAAGGCTGTCTCTGCGCCCTAGTAGTCTAGTGGCTAGGACATGACCCTGTCGAGGTCAAGGCGCGGGTTCGATTAAGCCTGCACCCGCTCATCCGGGGGGTTTGCGAAAATCCCGCCTAGGGCGTTTGTGGGCCGGTAGCTCAGCCTGGAACACTTGAGTACGCTCGAGGATGGGCAACTAGAGCACTTGGCTTTTAACCAAGGGGTCGAGGGTTCAAAAACACCGGGCGCATTAGACCGGAACTTGAAAGTCCCTTCCGGCTCGCATTTCCTTTCGCGAGGGATGAAGCAAGAGATGGAGAAGAGATCATGACGAAGAACGATGCACAAACCTTTGATGTCACGACGCACGTGCTCGTTTCCCAACATATTATTTTGACTGATGAAGAGACTGAAGCTTTCTTGAACAAATATGGCATTAAAAAAGGCCAGATGCCAAAAATTTCCCTGAAAGATAAAGCGCTTGCCTCCCTTGGTGCGAAAGCGGGGGACATCATCCGCATTGTCAGGAAAAGCCCACTTCAAGGCTCTTCTGATTTTTTTCGGGTGGTTGTCGAATGATGTTCTCTCCTTCTCACAAAAAAAATATTCTCTTGAAAGCGCACTATCGCGACCAGTCCTTTGTATCAGCAAATGTTCAATCCTTCAACCACTTTGTTGATCACGAGCTTCCTCTCCTTGTCAAAGAATTAGGAGACATTGTTCCGACCATCATCCCGCCAGAAATGCAGGATTTTAGAATCAAATTTGATAAGGTGTGGATCACGAAACCAAGCCTCATTGAAGCGGATGGAAGCAAACGCAACGTGCTTCCAGTGGAAGCCCGTCTACGCAATCTGAGCTACAGCGCGCCTATTTTCATGGAGATCAGCACACACATTGATGGGGCGCAGCGTGAGAGTTTTACGACGCAGATTGGAAAACTGCCTGTGATGATCGGAAGCAAATACTGCCATTTAAGCGCGATGAGCCCGGAAGAAAAGATGAAGAGCGGGGAAGACCCGTATGATCCTGGCGGTTATTTTATTTTGAATGGCAATGAAAGGGTGCTGATCACTGTTGAAGATCTGGCTTCGAACAACCTTTTTGTTGAGAAAAAGGCTACTGGCCCAGTTACGTATGCCGGTAAGATCTTCTCTGAGCGCGGAAGCTACCGCGTTCCTCACCAGCTTGAACAGTTACGGGACGGCACTGTCTTGCTCAGCTTTACCCGCTTTAGAAAAATTCCAGTGATTGCAGTCATCAAGGCATTGGGCATGGTGAAAGACAGCGAGATTATGAATCACATCTGTGACGAGGAGGAGTTTGATGATGTGTTCATCAATCTTTACACCAATGTCGACCTGAAAACAGAAAAAGAAGCGCTCGACAATATCGCCAAAAAGATTGGCATCAGCCAGACCCAGGAAGACCGCCTGGAAAAGGCCGGAGAGAACTTAGACAAGTATCTGCTGCCTCATCTCGGCATTGATCCTAAGGAAAGGATGTACAAAGCGATCAATCTTTGCAAGCTCGTCAAGCGCTTCTTGAAGACTATTAAATATGGAATGGACGCGCAAGACAAGGATGACTACAGCAACAAACGCCTGAAATTGAGCGGCGACCTGCTTGCAGACTTGTTCCGCGTGAACATGAGGGCGCTGATCAATGACATTTTGTACAACTACCAGCGTTTGGTGAAGCGAGGAAAATTCCAAAGCATTAAGATCATTATTCGCGACAAATTGTTGACTAACCGCATCAACAGCGCCATGGCGACAGGCGTTTGGGTCGGCGGAAGAAAGGGATTAAGCCAGAATCTGGACAGAACAAACTTCCTGGCGACCCTCAGCCACCTTCAAAGAGTTGTCAGCTTGCTGAGCAGTACGCAGGAAAACTTTGAAGCTCGTGCACTGCATCCAACGCATTGGGGTCGACTGTGCGCCATTGAGACTCCCGAAGGAACCTCTATTGGATTACGCAAGAATCTTGCGTTACTCTGCGATGTTAGCACCGGTGACTTGCAGTATGACCAAAAAATAAAAAAAACCCTAGAGAGCTTGGGCTTGCAGTCAGTGAAAGGGGGATCTTCCCCATGACGGACGTGTATGTTGACGAGAAATATGTCGGCCGCGTTGAGGACGCAGGAACCTTCATTGCACAGGTCAAGAAAGAGCGCAAAGAAGGAAGGCTTCCTCCCATCCTCAATATTGTTCACAAAAGAGAAACGAATGAGATTCACCTCCTTCTCTCCTCTGGGCGCGCGCGGCGGCCGCTCATTGCTGTTGAGGACGGCAAGAGTATGCTGCGGGAAGAGCATCTCCGGGCTCTTGAACGCGGAGAGATCGCGTGGAATCACCTCGTGCGCGACGGCGTCATTGAGTATCTTGATGCTGCTGAAGAAAGCTCTGCTTACATTGCCCTGTATGATCAGGAGATTACCCCAGCGCACACACATGTGGAGATCAGCCCAAACATCATCACTGGCTTAACAACGTCGGTTGTTCCCTACTCTAACTTTGGCCAGAGCTCGCGCCTTAACAGAGGAAGCAAAACGCAGAAGCAGGCCCTTGGATTCTATGCTGCCAACTACCTGCTTCGCATGGACACTGACGTCAGCTTGTTGCACTACCCACAGAATCCGATTGTGCGCTCCTTTACGACAGAATTTGCACACCTGGACAAGCACCCCTCAGGACAAAACGTCGTTGTTGCTTTGATGAGCTATGAGGGGTACAACATGAGCGACTCACTGATCCTTAACAAGGGAAGCATTCAACGAGGCCTTGCGCGCAGCACCTACTTTAGACCCTACGCCTGTGAAGAATTACGCTACAGCGGCGGCCTTGTTGATGAAGTCGGCCTTCCTGACAAAGAAGTCCGGGGATACAAGAGCGAATATGACTACCGCTATTTAGAAGACGATGGGGTTATTTTTACTGAAGGCGACGTCAAGGAAGATGATGTGTTGATCGGAAAAACAAGCCCGCCGCGCTTCCTCGGAGAACTAGATGAGTTCAGCATTGCGGCAAACAAACGACGAGAGAGCAGCGTCACTGTGAAGCAAGGAGAGGGCGGGAAAGTGGATATGGTTGTGCTTACAGAGAACGAAGAGGGCAACCGCTTTGTCCAAGTTCGGTTACGCCATGAGCGCATTCCTGAGGTGGGAGACAAGTTTGCAAGCCGCCACGGCCAGAAGGGGGTTGTTGGCATGATTGTGCCTGAAGCAGATATGCCTTTTACTGTTAACGGCATAGTTCCAGACATTATCTTCAGCCCGCACTCCATCCCGAGCAGAATGACGGTCAGCCACCTTATCGAGGTGCTTGCAGGAAAAGTTGGCGCCCTTGACGGACGTTACATCGAGGGAACAGCATTTTCACCTGAACGCGAAGAAGACCTCCGCCAACAGCTGTTTGAACTGGGCTTTAGAGAGACAGGCACAGAGAGAATGGTTAATGGAATTACCGGCGAAGAATTCAGCGTCAAGATGTATGTTGGAAATATGTATTACCTGCGCCTGAAGCACATGGTTGCGAACAAGCTCCACGCCCGCGCGAGCGGCAGAATCCAGCTCTTAACACGCCAGCCCATCGAAGGGCGCAGCAAGGGTGGTGGGTTGAGACTTGGAGACATGGAGAAAGACTGCTTTGTTGCCCATGGAGCGAGTCTGCTTTTGAAAGAACGCTTTGATAGTGATAAGACTGTGGTGTACGTGTGTGAGCAATGCGGGCTGTTAGCGGTGAATGACAGCTACAGAAACAACCGGTTCTGCCATCGCTGTGGAGGCAACACAGATATTACTGCCATCGAGCTTAGCTACGCCTTCAAACTCCTCATGGATGAATTACGAAGCCTCGGCATTGAGCCGAAACTCAAACTCAGGAGCAAATACCTCTAATGAAAAAAGACTATGTCTACAAGGAAGTCAGCAGCATTATCTTTCGCATGATTGGGCCGCAGGACATTGAGAAAATGACGGCTGCGAAGATCGTGACCGCTGAGCTCTATGACAAGGAAGGATATCCTGTTGATGGCGGCTTGATGGACGTTCGCTTAGGCGTCATTGATCCCGGTTTACGCTGTAAGACCTGCGGAGGAAAGCTGAAGGACTGCATCGGGCACTTTGGCCACATTGAACTTGCACGACCAGTTATTCATGTCCTCTATGCTGACAGCACATTTAATCTCGTGAGAGCGACCTGCCAACACTGCTATAAGATTCTTCTTGACGAAGCGACGTGCGAGAAATATTCTGATCTCATTGCAAAACTTATGAAAGCAGGCCGATTTGATAAACGACGCCACCTGTCCAAGCTGATTATCACCAAAGCAAAGAACGCAAAGAAATGTCCGTACTGCAATGAGAAGCGGGTTTCTGTGAAGATTGAGAAGCCTACGACTTTCATGATCGGTGAGAGAAGGCTGACGCCCATTGAGATCCGCGACTGGTTATCCAAGATTTCTGAACGCGATGCTACTTTGCTTGGTTTGGATGCGAAGAATGTCAGGCCTGAATGGTTTGTGCTGACCGTGTTACCGGTTCCCCCAGTCACTATGCGGCCATCGATTACGCTGGAAACCGGGGAGCGCAGCGAAGACGACCTCACACACAAGCTCACTGACATCGTAAGAATTAATCAGCGCCTCTTTGAAAACATTAATGCCGGGGCCCCAGAAATTATTGTTGAAGACCTGTGGGATCTTCTTCAGTACCATATCAGCACCTACTTTGACAATACTTTGGTGAATGTTCCGCCTGCCCGCCACCGCAGCGGACAGCCGCTCAAGACTTTGGTGGAGCGCATCAAGGGGAAGGAAGGCCGCTTCAGGCACAACCTTGCAGGAAAACGCGTCAACTTCTCTGCACGCACGGTCATCAGCCCAGATCCGATGATTAACTTCAATGAAGTGGGCATTCCACTCAGTGTTGCTTTGGAGTTGACGGTACCGGAACGCGTCACATCCTGGAATAAAGAATGGCTCATTCAGCTGATCAAGAATGGCCCGAAAAAGTACCCTGGCGCCAACTACGTCATTTCCTTGGACGGCAAAAAGAAACAGATCGCCGCAGAAAGTGTTGATCCCATCATTGAAGAGCTTCAGGAGGGGTGCGTTGTTGAACGCCACCTGATTGATGGGGACATCTCTATCTTCAACAGACAACCAAGCCTCCACCGCATGAGCATTATGTGCCATAAAGTGCGCGTTCTTCCTGGCCGGAGCTTTAGAATGAATCCTGCTGTCTGCAACCCCTACAACGCAGACTTTGATGGAGACGAGATGAACCTGCACATTCCGCAAACTGAAGAGGCGCGCGCAGAGGCGGACTTGTTGATGCAGGTTACCACCCAAATTATTTCTCCGAAGAATGGGTACAACGTCATCGGCTGCGTTGAAGACAGCATTACGGGCAATTACTACCTGACTCGCTATGCCAGAATGTCCAAGGAAGAAGCAGTGAGCCTCCTTGTTTCGATTGGAGTTGATACTGTTACTTTTGAAAAAGAATTTGTTGAAGGGAAGGAGATTGTCAGCACGCTGTTCCCCCCAGACCTCAACTTCGTTGGCTACAACAAGAAAGGAGATAAATACATTGTCATCAAGAATGGCAAGCTGGTGCAGGGCTGGTTAGATCAGCACACCATAGGAGAGAGCAACGGAGAACTCCTGAGAGAATTCTACCGCAAGTATGGCCAAGAGAAAACATTGTACCTTATGAATACCCTCTTTAGACTGGGCATCCGTATTCTGCTAAAATACGGCTTCACCACCGGCTTGTCTGATACTGATATCAGCGAGGACACCAAGAAGAAAATTGAGGCGATGGTTGCTGTTGCGTACAAAGATGTTGATAGACTCATTGAGGAGTATCACACAGGTGCACTTGAACTTTTGCCAAGCAAGAGTGTTCGGGAGACGCTTGAAGCCCGCATTTTGGAAGTCTTGAATAAGCTGCGTAACAAAATCGGGGAGCTGTCCTCAAGCGAAATCACTGAAATGAACCCGACACTCATGATGGCGCGCTCAGGCGCCCGCGGAAGCATGCTGAACTTCACGCAGATGAGCTCGTGCGTCGGTCAGCAAGCGCTTGGTGGGCTGCGCATCAACCTAGGGTATCCCCGTCGCACTCTTAGTGTCTTTAAGGAAGGGGACCTTGGCGCAGACGCCCATGGATTTGTTACCAGCGCTTTCAAGGGCGGCCTGAATCCAAAAGAGTTTTTCTTCCACGCCATGACCGGAAGAGACGCCCTCATGGATACAGCCCTCCGCACACCAAAATCCGGATACTTGTACCGCCGACTTGCCAATGCGTTGCAGGACTTGAAAGTGGAGTATGACTTCACCGTGAGAAACGCGGATAAAGTCATTATTCAGTATGTCTATGGAGAAGATGGCATTGATGTCAGCAAAAGCGAAGGCGGCCAGATTAATGTGAAAAAAGCATTTGCCGACGTGTTGGGTGAGCTCTAATGCACGAAGAGTTACTTGCGCACTATGCGGCGAAACTTCCTCCGAGCATTTTGAGGGACTTCAAGAAGGAAGCAGAAGAACATACTGTGAATCAGAAGCAGGCGGCAAAGATTCTGGAGAAGCTTGCAGAACAATACGAACAAGCGAGACTGGCACCTGGTGAAGCTATTGGGGTGATTACTGCGGAAAGCTTTGGAGAGCCAGGCACACAAATGACACTGAATGTGTTCCACTTTGCCGGCGTTGCAGAAGTGAGCGTCACTCAGGGATTACCCCGCCTCATCGAAATTCTTGATGCCCGCAAGGAAATCAGCACCCCGCGCATGGAAGTTTACCTGAAGAGCGAGTATAACAAAGATGTCAAGGAAGTCAAGCGCATTGCTGCACTGATCAAGGAAACCAAACTTGGCGAACTTGTCTCACAGTTCTCTGTTGACTTGACGAAGCTCTTGATCTTGATCGAAATCAATAGAGAACTTGCTACGAATATGCGCGTGACACCTGATCATGTCGTTCAGATGATTGAAAGCACGTTCAAGAACGCGAAAGCCAAGAAAGAAGACACCTGGCTTCTTTCTGTTAAAGTCAAAGCAGAAGAGAATGAGCTCCTTGAAACGTACAAAATGAAGGAGAAACTCAAGGAGTTGATTGTCAAGGGCGTCAAGGGCATTACTCAGGTTCTCCCTATCAAGCAAGGAAGCGAGTATGTCATTATTACTGCTGGTTCGAACCTTGGAGGCGTTATGGATATCGAAGGAGTTGAACCGGCACGAACGACAACGAACGATATTTTTGAGGTCCAGTCCCTCTTGGGGATTGAAGCTGCGCGTCAAGTCATTATCAATGAAGCCATCAAGGTCATCGAGGATCAGGGTCTTGATGTTGACTTGCGCCACATCATGTTTGTTGCCGACGTGATGACAACCTTTGGTGTTGTTAAGGGCATCACGAGAAGCGGCATTACTGGAGAGAAACGCAGCGTCCTTGCACGAGCCAGCTTTGAGACGCCCATCGCCCACCTTGTTCATGCTTCCCTGATCTCAGAATCTGATGAGCTGAACTCCGTCATTGAAAACGTCATGCTCAACCAGCCGATCCCGCTTGGCACCGGGCTGCCCGGGTTGCTCGCAAAAATGACCGTGGAAGGAAAAAAAGCCCTCGAGAATGTGAAAGAGCATACAGTTAAAAATGGATCTGATGACACCAAAGACCTATGACGCTTGAAGACTTGCAAAAAGCAGTACGTGACCGGAAGATCATTGTTGGAGCGAAGCATACGCTTCGGGCTTTGAAGGAAGGAAAAATCACGAAGGTTTTCCTTGCCGCCAACTGCCCAGATACCCTTCGCAAGGATATCATTCATTATGCTCGTCTTGCAAAGGCAGATGTTGAGCAGCTTTCACAAGCAAGCGATGAGGTTTCCTTGCTCTGCAAGAAAAATTTCTTAGTCAGCGTTGTTTCGTCTTCAGCATGATTTTTTCCCGCAAACTTGATTCTACACTGATTGGATATGTCACTACGTTTGAGAATCTTGTTCACGTTGATGTGAGCGATGCGTTCTTTGACGCAGACGTACTCGTGTTTTTGGTGAAGCCCGGTGATGCGGGCAAGGCTATTGGCCGCCAAGGAAGCAAGATTAAGACCCTGTCTCGCCTGCTGAAAAAGAGAATTAAGGTGATGGAGCTGTCTGATGACGTGGTTACGTTTGTCAGGAAAGCATTAGAACCTCTTGATGTGGGAGAAGTTGTTCTTGACGAGGAGAAAAAAACGCTGCTTTTGAAGCCGGTTGAGGTTCAGACAAAAGCGCAGATCATCGGCAGGAACGGCAAGCGTCTTGAGGGCCTGCAGGCCATGGTGCGGCGCTATTTTTCATACAGCCTCTCTGTTGCTCGATAAACCTGTTTCAAGTAATCTTTATATATTCATCATTCTTGCTGTTTGTTGAGGTGACACCGATTCGTTCGCAGGCAGCTCTTGAGCTCCCTTTTATCTTTGGGATCGCCCTTGTCTCGCTCAGTGCAGCCATTGCGGCATTATCGTGGCTTGGAGTCCTGAATTTCTCAAGCTTTATCCCTGAATACTGCGTTCTTCCCCCCGGCTTTCAGTGCACGAGCTTCACCATCAACGAGGACACTATTCGTTTGACGATTCAGAATGCCAAGGGCAACGACCTTGTGAATGTGCAAGTTGGCATACCTGTTTGCAAGGTAAGCTCTTTCCTTGTCAAAAACCTGCCCTACAGCCAACAGCAGGAGTTCTCTCTTGATCAATGTGAACCGGGTGAAACATTTCTTCGCAGCGACATCAGCCTTTCCTACCAGGACAGCGGAGCCAGCGTGAAGCATACGAAAAGCGGAAAACTTTCTGGTCCTGTCAATGCGTGCCTGGGTTATTTTACAGCAGCGTGCGGCGGGTATGTCAAAGACAACAATACTTTGATTTTATGCAACTCAGACGATCCAGCAACTTTTGACTGCGTTAAAGTGCTGAGCAGCACCGGTGAAGAGCGAGGAGTTACCTACATTCCCGGGAGATACGGCGAGGCAGTCTTTGTTGAAAATGACGTGAATGCTTTTGATAACAGTTACTTCCAAAACGGTTTGAGCGAGTGGGATGTTAGTAATCATGACTCACAAGCAAGCGCTGATTTGAGCACTCAAAATCATGGCGTGAATCCCTCTTCGATCGCGTCTCCCGGAAGCCTTCACTTCACGAGAAGTGAAGCGTCTTATCCTGGAAGCTGTGATCAAGCAACGTGCGATCATCTTACGCAGGGTGTTAATACCGCGCTTGACTACTACTGCGCATGGAACGTCATTGATAGCCAATGTGATTTCTACAATGTCACTCTTGGCACGCTTGTTCACTCTGATGATCTGGGCGCTGTTTTCGCCGAGCCATTTACGCATAAAGTCATGTGGGCCTCAGCAAAGCGCGATGTTTCTTTCTTACAAAGCGGGAAATCATACGTGGCGAGCTTTGACTACAAGGGCACGTTTGATACGCTCTTGGATGTCAAAATTTGTTCAGACAACCCCCGCCAGTGCAGTGATGGGCTTACTCTTGCTTCTGTGCCGGCTGGGACATATGGGGAGTGGGTTCGTTACTCTGCGAGTTTTACGTGCACGTCTGTGTGTGATCTATCTCCCACCCTTGCCTTGATCATAGGGTATGGGGGGGTTTCGGCTCTAGAAGATCCGTACATTGATAACGTCCAAGTTGAGGAAGTACCGTCTGCTGGTTCTTTTGTAGGCTACTTTGCAGGTGATACTGATCCAGCTGGTGACTTGCTGTACTACCACCCGGGATCGAGTCAGCCTGTTGTGGATGGAACCATCGAAATGTGGGTGATGCCTGAATGGGATCTCAACGACCCACAGGAGCAAACGAAAAAAAGAGTTTTCCTTGATATTGTTGTGGAAGGCACGACAGCTCCTGACCAGGGAGTGATTACCGTGTACAAGGAGGGAACCTCGGTGAAATACGATCTTGACTTCACCAACTCCGGGAAACCGACGATCAGCCTCGGTTCTTCTTTGCCTGAATGGGAGCGCGGACGATGGAAACATATTGCGGTGACATGGGATGGGGATGCCAGCCCTGATGCTACTGTGAACCTGTACCTTGATGGTGTTTTAGTGAGCACCACCACAGGTGATACCTTCAGCATGTCTGGGCCCGCCCTCTTTTATATTGGTCATGACCAAAATACACAAAACTGGGCGAATGCAGCGGTTGACGACCTTAGAGTCTCTAATATTATTCGTCTTTAGCCATTTTCTAACGTAATCTTTATAAAGCGATTACTGAAACAGGGTGCTATGGGCAAAAAATCTAGGGGTCTTGGTGCCGGAAAGAAACTACGGCAGCGACGAGCACGATCTCGCTGGATGAAGAAGGACTATGTTTCTCACGCCCTTAACTTAAAGAAACGTTCAGATCCCCTGGGGGGAAGCAGCCAGGCCCGGGCCATTGTTTTGGAGAAGAAGCAGGTTGAAGCAAAACAGCCAAACTCCGCCATGAGGAAATGCGTTGCACCAGACACAAAAATACTTCTTGATGGTGCTTATGCCATGATCAAGGATCTGCCACTTCATGAGCATCAGATTGTAAGTTGTAACTGGAAACAAAAAGACTTAGAGAACACGCCTATAGCTGCGCATATGAAATTTAACACAAAAAAACAGCGTGACGTTGTCTACAAAATAAGAACAAAAGAAACTGGAAGGGAAATAAAAGCAACCCAAGACCATCCGTTCTACACAAAAAGAGGCATATTGGAAGCGGGCCAACTCATGCAAGGGGAGAAGGTGGCTGTTTATCCCTATGAATCAGTCAAATATGAGCATAGCGACACAACGATAACGGAAAAATGGCATATTGAAGAAATTGCACCTACAAACACAACTTTCTCGAAGGTTTACAGAGAGCTTGAAGAGAGAAACCTTCTCCCATTAAAAGTCTCTCATCAGTATATCGGGAAACTTGCACGAATACTTGGCCACCTCTTTGGAGATGGCGGGATTTATGAAGATAAAGCAAAAAACTCTTTACGTTATAAGATAGTCTTTACTGGAAACCCAGTAGACCTGCAAGAAATCAAAAAAGACATTAACGGACTTGGCTTTTATACGTCCCCCATACGGAAAAGCTACCATACCAGCTATGTCGAATCAAACAAAGGCATACGCCGCATATCTGGCACATCATATCAATTTAGAATAACCAACAAGAGCCTTGCTCTTTTGCTTTTAGCCTTGGGAACGCCTTTAGGAGACAAACCGCTCATAGATTACGGAATCCCTCGATGGATCAAAGAGTCTCCAGCATGGATTAAAAAAGAATTTTTGAGGACGCTCTTTGGCTCTGAACTACGAAGACCGCTTGTCGACAAAAGGAAAAAAAATACAACACCTCTTGGACCAACTATGGGGATCAACAAGCTAAAGTCCTTGCCCGTTAACAGATTAGCAGAGGACATAAAAGAATTGCTTAAAGAATTTGACGTTGAAGTGGCATCTATTCTTCCAAGCCGCGAATTTATTAGAAGAAACGGCATTCGTACCTTGCAGTATATACTCTCTATCTCTGGAAAACTAGATTCGCTCTTAAACTTCTATGGAAAAATAGGCTATGGATATGCAAAAGAAAAACAGCGCATGGCATGCCACATGCACGAATATTTATTGATAAAGAAAAGGATCATTGAACAAAGAGTACAAGCCCTTCAGCACATAAAGTTACTAACCCGGGAAGGTTACTCAGTTTCAAAAGCAGTTCGGGAGGTTAATCTTGATGGATTAACTAGGGAGAGCGCATCATATTGGTTAAGAGAAGGAGTTCAAGAAGAACACATCAAAATTCCAAATAATTACCTAGAAGGATTTGAAGAATGGAAGAAAAGGGCAACAGAGGACCTAGACAATGGCTTAGTCTGGGAAACGATAGAATTACTGGAGACCATAGAAGAAGAAGAAGTCAGAGATATCACCACGGCTTCTGAAAACCACAATTTCTTTGCAAATGGATTCTTAACCTCTAATTGCGTTGTTGTCCAACTTACAAAAAATGGCCGCAAAGTGACTGCTTTTGCACCGGGCAATGAAGCAATCAAGAAAATCGATGAACATGATGAAGTCATTATTGAATGCATCGGCGGTAGCAGGGGTAAATCCAAGGGAGATCTTCCTGGAGTTCGCTGGCAGGTCATTAAGGTCAATGACCAGAGCTTGGACGCGCTGGTTCATGGCAAGATTGAGAAGGGTAGACGATGACGCGCTATCTGCTGTTTGGAAAGTGGGATACGTCCGGTATTCAGGTTAAAGACATGGGCTTGCAGAAATACATCAATCTACAGCCGATCATCGTTCCCCGCACCTCTGGGAGATATGCTCAACAGCGCTTTTACAAGAATAATGAGTCCATTGTCGAGCGCCTCATGAACAAAATGATGGTGCCGGGACATCGCGGAAGAAAACATACCTTAACATCTGGACACTGCGGCGGAAAAAGTGTCACGAATTACAACAGCGTGAAGAAGGTACTCGAAAAAATTGAAGCTCAGACCAAGCAGAATCCTGTTGCGGTGTTGGTTGGCGCGATTGAAAACGCTGCTCCGAGAGATGAAATCACCACCATTGAATACGGCGGCGCAGTGTACCCGCAAGCCGTTGACTGCAGCCCGCAGCGCCGCATTGATCTTGTCTTGCGCTTATTCGTTCAAGGTTCTTACCAGAAAAGCTTTGGTAAGAAAACAAAAATGGTAGACGCTCTTGCTGATGAAATTATTCTTGCAAGCAAGAACGACCAAAAGAGTGCCGCAGTTGCCAAAAAAATAGAACTTGAACGACAAGCTGATGCCGCACGATAGCTCGATTTCGCACAAGGAGTCACTTGAAGAACACATTGAGTGGGCTCTCTCGAAGGCTCGCGGGCTCAAACCATCATATCCACCAGGAAGCCAACTTGCTGAACAAGCACAATATGTCTCGTTTCTTTTTTTTCTTGAGTCTTCTCTTCCTCTCTTCATTAAAGAAGGAGTTCTTACGCAGAGAACTGGGCGCTCTTATTTTTTTGGGCTATGTGGACATGAACATTTACCTTCTCCTTCCCTAGATGAGCGGGACTCTTTGATCCGCCATCTTAAGCATCGCTTATCCCCCACCTACCACGATTTTTTTTTCTGCAAACGCGGCGGCACGTCCTTCCTTTTCTTTGCTCATCGTTCTGACACCGGAGATCAGGAATATTTGGTGAAGATTGATGGTTCGCCAAAAAACAAGCGGGCTAGGAGACACCTCAACAGGGGATACAATGTCGATCATGAAGCTAGAATTCTTCAATCTTTGCCAGAAGCTCGAGCCCACCATCTTCCTCATCTTGTCGACTTCTTTCCTGGACAACCGGGCTCCTCAGATCCTTATGCATCAAGCTCGATTCTTGTCCAACACTACTTCCCGTCTGTTACTCTTTATGAAGCAGGCTTCTTTGTGGGCTTTCAGCAGCAAGGATTGGAGCATATTTTTCGTCAGGTTCTTGATGCTGCCACTTATCTTGAGAACCAAGGCTTTCGCCATCGCGACATTACCCCCTTTAATATCCTTCTTGAATCTCGATTGTATGAGGAAGGGAATCTTCAATGGAGTGGTTGGGATGGCAAAGGAGAAGCGATGTTGATCGATTTAAACATGGCTACCCCCTCTTCTTCTTGTCTACGAGACCTTTCGACCTGTGGATCTCTTTTTGTGCGTGATCCTACCCTCGATCGACGCACCCAGTTTGATGGTTCTTCAGAAGTTTATGCCCTTGGGAAAACCCTTTTGTTTGCTCTCACCGGATCTTCGCTCTTTCCTCCAAATCCCGATTTTTCTGATGCCTTAGTTGCTACGCTTTATGATCACAAAGACCCCCAGCTTAAAACTCCGGCTTCCCGACGCGCTGCTTACCATGCTGAACTTTCTCAGGACCTTAGCGAGATTCATGACCAACATTATCGGCGTTATATCCCCCTTGTTCGACGCGCTCTCAGCCTTAATCGCAAAAAACGCTTTTCTTCTGTCAGAGAGTTTGCTGATGCTTTCTTCGCACTCACTAACTCAGTTTAGAATAATGCCTGTCAGCGGACTATTTGCCTGGTAGAATTGTCGCCCGCTGGCCAACACATGGTAGAGGATGAGTACGTTTTTGTCTTTTACCTTTTTCAGCAGATCATACCCCTTTTTGTATATCACTCTTTTTTCATGAGCGTGTACATCCTCAATGACGTCCGTCCTTTTCTCTCGGTAGGCTTTCTCTAGGAGTTCGACCATGTGCAGGATCTCAGGAAAAAACTCCTGAACTTTTTCACTTACTTTGGTCTCTTTTTTTACTAACTTGTTTAAGTGGTATAATTCCCTTTCTCCATGAATCATGAGCGCCATAAACGTCCAGTAAAACTGCTTTTTTGATTCAGGATACTTGCCTTTTGCGATTACCCTTCTACAGAAATTATCATAGCTTTGAATGCGCTGCTGAATCAACTCTATCTCTTTCATGAACCTATTTTGCTTGTTTTTACATCGTTCGGCCGTTATTTCAATCATTCTTTTGATACTCAGGAATAACTTTTCGAAAATATTGTCAAACTGCTCATGTGATGGTTCCGTGATATTTTCAATTACGCATTTTTTCTTTTCCTTTCCAATAATTTCAACACCAATTATACGCGTTTTTATTATTTGTTGGAGAATCTCAAAGGATTTTTCGTTTTCGTATTTCACTATGACTCTGTCATATCCAGCCCGATATGCGTTGGTTACCAGAGTGCGGACGGCAGACTCAATTTCCGAGGTTATCTTTATCTCTATTTCCTGCTTTTCTTCCTTTTTTGTTGGCGACAGGACAAGCTTATTTTGTTGAACTTCAAGGTTGATGACCGACCCTTTATTGAGCTTTTGCGCTTTTGCCCACTTTGATGGGATGCTTACCATCAGCGTAGCGTTTCCTTGCTGCACGAGTTTTCTTTCCATACTCCCCCAACCTCCTTTTCCCTATTTTTATAGTTTTTGAAAATCTATATACCTTTTAATGATCTGCTTTATTAGTTGTACGACGCGGTGTTTACCCATCAACTAATAGGAGGGAGATTATGAAGAGTAAACTGCTTTTAGGAATACTCGTAGCCTCGGTGCTTGCAGCTGTAGTGTATGCGGCACTGACTTTAATTTACGAGAAAGAAGTACAAACCTGCACAGACACTGATGGTGGATTTAATTTTACCTTTCAGGGGAATGTGACTGGTCTCAAATTAGATAACAGCACATATAATTTCCAAGATGAATGTAAATTCAACGGAGACCCATCCGGTGATAATGTCACTGTTCGTGAAGGGGTCTGTTTCGTCAATGCCACGAAAACGTTTGTTCAGGTCTGGGAAAAAGACTGTACCGACCTTAACATGACTTGTCAGAATGGGCGCTGTGTTTAAACACGGCTCCTTTTTTTCTTTTTTTCCTTTCTTTCTCCTTCTTTACGGAAAAGCTTTTAAATGATTTTTAAGGTGTTCTAGGAATGCCCGTTGCAGACTACAATAAGGAACTGACTCTTTTAATGCAGAATCTGAAGAACGTCAGGAATATTTGCACTTCTGCCCATATACATCACGGGAAATGTGTTAAGGGAGACTCTCGCCTCATTCTTGTTGACGGTCAGGTTAAGACGGCAAAGCAACTTTATGAACTTGCTGAGACTCTCGGCGAAAAATTTGAGGAGAATGAGGATCATACAGTCTATGACCTTTCTCACCGGAACATTCTTGTGTTCTCTCTCAACAAGGAGACCGGAAAGCTTGAGAAAAAGAGGATTAATCTGGTCTGGAAACTCACGGGTGGAAAGCTTTTTACTGTTAAGCTGAGAAACGGGTTTGAAATTGCCACAACACCGGAACACAAGTACCTTGTTTTTGAAAACATGGCTTTTGTCGAAAAGATGGCTTTAGACCTTAAGCTCGGAGATCTCATTGTTTGTTCACGTTTACAAGATGTAGAATCTTCTCTTGATGTAAAATATGAAATTCTTGAATCTCTTAGAAAACATAATTTTTATGTTTACTTACAAGAAGACTTTGCTAAAGAACTGAAAGGTCGTATTCTGTCTTATGGTCTGTCAAAACTTACCGTAGAGATTAAAACAGGATTGAAACTGAAGTCTTTTTACCACGGACTCTGGCAACATCGACTCTTGCTTGATGATCTGTTGAATATCTGTTCTCTCTTTAAACTATCGGGCGTTTACGATTGCATTGATTTTATAGTCTATA
>CAZDTM010000009.1:19695-20111 GCA_964508385.1 Candidatus Woesearchaeota archaeon
CTATAGAACAGGAAAACAGCGAGGGCATAATTCCTTGCCACTTCACTTGCCTCAGAATTTTCACGACCTCTTTTACTTAGCTGGTCTCTTCATTGGTGATGGAACATTCAAACGATTTATTGTGGGAAAAGAGGAGTTACGCAAGGAGTTCTTGCGCATTTGTCGTAGTTTAGGCTTTGAGCACGCTGAAAAAAATGACCCTGGTAAGACTCCTGCGCTTGAAACGAATAGAACCTTACTTTACATGTTGCATATCCTCTTTGACTATCCACTTAAGCAAAAGAGTCACCGTGTTCATATCTCTGATTTTGTTTTGAAAAGTCCAAATGAGTATACCGCACAATTGCTCAGGGGGTATTTTGATACCGATGGAACTGTTGAACTCAGCAGATCTGCTATCTCCATAACTTCAGCGC
>CAZDTM010000010.1:0-18062 GCA_964508385.1 Candidatus Woesearchaeota archaeon
CGTCACCTCGTAGGGACTTCTCAGGAGGCAGACCTATTTAAATGTTGTGCAGACGAATTGAGTTCAACGTTTCCGTGCGGGTAATCTCTGAAGCCCTTCGCTCGTTTTTTTCATGATGTCCTCAACTTCGCCAATAGCCCCCAAATCTGCTTGCCGTTCTTCCTTGGCAAGAGTGCGCGACAAATACGCAGGCTGAGAAGGTAAGCCAAATCCGCGTCCAACAAAGAGGTACTGGTATTCTGGCGCAGAAAGGGCGTGACATGTTGCTATTCCTTCGCGTTCACACCATCCCAAAATGCCATCAAGCAGCTCGTACCCAACAGTAAAGTCTTCGGGCCTGGTCAAGAAGAAATGGAGCAAGAAAGCATGGCGATCAGCAGAGAACGAAACACACGCATATCCTTTGATCTCTCCCTTCTGCTCAACGCAAAAATGCTGGACGTCAGAACGCTGAAGAAAGAGTTTAACAGCCTTCGGTGAAGCGGTCCAGTGAGAGGCAGAGTATCTTTGAAGAAGAGAGACTAATGAAGAGAGATCACCAACGCCGACTTTTCGAAACATAAATTCCCCCGTCATATCTGCAAGAAAGCTTCTATATAAAACTAATGAAAGAAAGGTGTCTTGCTCACTGGGGGCCTGTTTTTTCCAGAAGCCTAGTACTCCATGCCGCCACCCATACCGCCCATGCCCGGAGGCATTTGCGGCTGGTTTTTTGCGCTGCTGGATCCGGCGATCACGTCGTCAATGCGCAGGATCAGTTCTGTCACTTCGCTTGCGCTTTTCACTGCCTGCGTCTTGATCTTCAACGGTTCAATAACGCCCGCTTCCCAGGAATCCATCACTTTTCCAGTGAAGACGTCAATCCCGGCAAACTTCTGCCCCTTGTCATGCGCCGCTTTCAATTCCGTCAGCACATCAATAGGATCCAATCCAGCATTCTCTGCGAGCGTGCGGGGAATCACTTCAATGGAGTCGGCAAATGCGAGCACGGCAAGCTGCTCTCGTCCGCTCAACTTTGTGGCATAGGTGCGCAAATGGCGGGCAACTTCCATTTCAGGAGCTCCAGCCCCACCAACTGCCAGCCCGCTGCGAACAACAGCAGCAATATCGCCAATAGCATCTTTTAATGCCCGCTCCACCTCAGCAACAACGTGCTGTGTTCCGCCGCGGATGAGAAGAGTGACTGCTTTCGGGTTTTTGCATTCAGTGATGTACGTCATTTGTTCATCACCTACTTTCACTTCCTTCACCAAGCCGGCATGTCCTAAGTCTTCCTTGCTCAGGTCTGAAAGGCTCGTCACAATGCGTGCGCCGGTAGCCCGTGCAATCTTCTCCATGTCGCTCTTTGCTACTCGTCTGCAGGCATATACTCCTTGTTTGCTCAGGTAGTGCTGCGCAAGGTCATCAATGCCTTTTTGGCAGATGACGACATTGGCGCCTGAAGCCAGAACTTTATCCGCCATCGATTTGATGATTTTTTGCTCTTGGTCTAAGAACGCGCTAATTTGGTCCGGGCTCGTAATCTGAATTTTAGCTTCAGTTTCTGTGTTCTTGATTTCCAAAGCGCTGTCCAGCAAAGCGATCTTTGCCTGCTGCACTGTTTTCGGCATGCCCCCATGAACGCGCTCCTTGTCAATCACAATGCCTTGAATCAGTTCCGTGTCTTCAACGCCGCCCCCAATCTTCTTTTCCAGTTTGACGTGGTCAATGTCCAAGCCTTCCTCGTCAGAAACTTGGTGTACTGCCTTCGCCGCAAGATCAGCGAGCAGCTCCTTGCTTCGTTCTGCGCCTTTGCCCGTCATCGCAGTCATCGCCACGCGGCGGAGCACGTCATCTGCATGCCCTTTTTGGGCGATCTGATTCAGGATCTTGATGCTCTCCTCAGCTGCAAGGCGATACCCTTTGGTGATAATCGTGGGGTGTACTTCTTGTTCAAGGAGTTTTTCAGCATTTTTCAGCAATTCGCCGGCAAGGATCACGGCGCTGGTTGTTCCGTCACCAACTTCCTCTTCCTGTGTTTTAGCAACCTCCACAATCATCTTCGCTGCAGGATGTTCAATCTGCATTTCCTGGAGAATAGTCACCCCATCATTCGTAACCGTAATGTCTCCTAAGGAGTCAACAATCATCTTATCCATGCCCTTGGGACCTAACGTTGTTCTGACCGTTTCAGCGACAAGCCGTGCAGCCATGATGTTGGTGCGCTGCGCGTCCTTGCCAATCAGCCTGTTATAGCCTTCAGGCAGGATAAAAACCGGTTGCATATTGTCCTTTGCCATAGTGAATCCCCCCACGTGCTGTGTTGTTAGTAATAGTAGAGCATAATGTTGAAAGAGTGTTGAAGCGAGAATAGTTTAGTTATTTAAGGTTTCCTCTTGCAGGATTTATAAAGCTTGTGGAGATGAAAAGCAGAGAAGAAACGCGGTCATCGATGCCTGGAATCGTAGCGCCTCCATGCTGAGGCTGTTCTTCCAGCCGCCCCCCCTAGGCGCGCGAGACCGTCCAATCGTCCTAAAACCTCTCGGCGAAGATCGCTGGATCTCACAGTAGAGAGCCGCGACGCGCGTTCATGGACCGCGGGGACAACATGACGAACAAGGTCTCTTCGATGTGCACCAACGACGGCAGCATCACGGGCCGCGCATTCAAGTGAGCGCTGAAGTTTGGCGTGGCTGTAACGTTCCCTTCGTCGATCACTTTTAACAACGTCTGTCATGCTCTCAAACCTCCAGACCAATGATCAAACAAGAAGCAGAACTTCTATTTAAGTGTGTGCGAGCACGCTGCAAGAGTCAAGAAAAAAGGAACTAAAGCAAAAACCTTTATAAAGATCAGGAACTAAACCTTTGCAGCGAAAAAAGAGGTCGCGTCATGTCGCAACAACGAGAAATCCATGTGGTTATTCCAACACTTTTCATTCTTCTTGCAGGATTTCTCGCATTCAGCTTCGGAGCAACAACGATTGACAAGAGCAACCTTGAGATTATCAGGGCCGCTTCTCCAGAATTTCAACAAGCAGTGCAACCAGAAAAGGCAACGCCCCTCACTGGCTTCAGCATCTTCAACTCTACAAGTTGTGATGCAAAAGACATCCTGTTCAGGACAACAGGAACTGACAACGCTCACGCGTGTCTAGCGAATGAAACAGGCTGTTCCTATGCCTCATGCCCATTCACCGGCAGCGGAACAGGCAATTCTTCAGACTACGCATGTGATTCTTCCTGCGCAGCAGACCCCAATGATCCAGCCTGCAACATGATCTTCAAGATCTACACTCCTTCCAATTCTCACGCAGGATTAAAAGAATCGAGTAGTTATCCTCTTGGTGTGTGCTTCACGAATCTCTTCTGTCAAACAGCAGGAAACGCAACATGCGGCGATCTTGGCCCAGAGTATACTTGTGTGGCCTCGCTGAACGAGCAGGATAATAGTCACATCGCTGAATGTGGGGTCTACGAAAGCAGCATCTGTTGTACGCAGCAGGGAGTGACCAGCGGAGGAGACAGGGACGGTGACGGCATCCCAGATAACATAGATAACTGCCCAGACGTGCCAAATCCAGACCAACTTGACTCAGATCACGACGGGGTGGGTGACGCGTGCGATGCCTTCCCAAATGATTCGTGCAGCGTCATCACTATTAACGACAACTGCCCAGGATGGATGAGCTGCTCTGCATCAGATCTCACCGCAAGCTGGACAACAACGTCCACGACAGAAGGATCAACTGCCTCTCTTGAAGTAGCCGGTTCAGCAGAATGTAATGACCTCGTCTTCCAGTTCAATGTCCTCAACCAGCAAAAACCAACAACTCCAACAAAGAGCCCTCAACCAGCAACGTTTGCAAATGGCAGGGCAAGTTCCACATGGATCGCAGAGTTCCATAATGAAGCAGTCTCAGGTGGGAAGAATTACTATACGTTCCAGGCATCAGCAATTGTCAACGGATCCTCCTTAACCATCCCTTCCTCAAATGTGCTCACTGTATCGCCAAACACCGGCTCGGCAGTTTGTGGGAACGGTATCCTAGAAGGATCACGGGGAGAAGAATGCGATGACGGAAACCTTGATGACTTTGATGGATGCTCTGCAAACTGCACGCTTGAGGGGGTCTTTGGCAGTGAGTGCAGTAACGAATGTGTTATCAGCGGACTAGGCGTCTGCAGCTCAACAGGTAACAGCATCCAATACTGTGACGACTACGACAGTGACCCCTGCCTCGATGTGTCCACACCGCAAAATTGTGCAACAAACACCCAGTGTTCAGAAGCAACAGGCGATGCTGCCTGCATCCCGCCGGCGTGTGAAGACGCTTTCCAGTGCTCAATGGGAGAATGCGTTGGTGGAGTGAAAGCAAGAACCTGCATCAACACCGGCCTAAACATCTGCAGCTATTACACGCCGCAGAAGGAAGTGCCCTGCATTAACATTGAAAGCCCAGCACAGACGCAGAAAGTTCCTTTCTTCACGACAATGAACGTGATCATCACAATAGCGATCCTCATCGGATTCTACATGGTAAGAAAAAAGAGAACCTAAAGACGTTTACTCACATACGCGCCATCGTCAGCGTACCCTAACTTTTTTCTGAACCATTCCTTCACGCCAACGCCAGCAATGACAACCATCTTTGTGCGGTCAAATTCTTCACGGGCAATCTTCTCTGCTTCCCCCATGAGTTGCACACCCAATCCGCGATGTTGCACGTCCTGCTCTTCAGATCCAACAGGAATTGCTCTTCCATACACGTGAATTTCCCTAATGCCGGCTGTGGCGTCCTGAATCTCTGGCCGATACACATGGTCACCTGGGATGCGCAACCTCACGAATCCCAACAAGTAGTCGTGCTTCACATCATCGTAACTCAAAAAGATTTCTCGGCCTCCAGAAGCGTCGTAGTCAAATCGTTGCAATTTCACGCAGTCCCAATCAACAGCAGCATCCCGGGGTTCACGACAGCGAATGCATCTGCAGCGCACTCCCTTTTTCTTCATCGTCTCTTGAATAACTTGGCGCAGGTTCGTTGTTTCCACGCCAGCGTCGACAAGCGTCGTAGGAATATCCCGTTGAACGCGCATCACGCGGCAGTGCGGCGGTATGCTCTGTTTGATCTCCACAATGCGTCGCGCTGCTTCATACGCATCAATCGGTTGAAAGAGTCCTTTCTTCCAGTCCTCATAGAGCTCGGTTCCCTTAAACACCATGCAGGGATAAATTTTCAGGGCATCTGGCTGATAGTTCCCATCAACGAATAACCTCTTCATCATATCGATATCTTGTTCAGCAGTGCTTCCCGGTAATCCAAGCATCATGTGATATCCAACTTTCAGATACGCATCTTTCAGCATCGCAGTCGCCAATACGTTCTCCGCATTCCCGTGACCTCTTTTCACCCTCGTCAACACCACATCAGACAAGCTCTGCACGCCGAGCTCAACTCTCGTCCCAGCCAAACGCAGAATGTCATTGATGTGCACTTTGGTACAGCAATCAGAACGCGTTTCAATGCACAGCAACGCGCATCTTACCGCAGCAGTCTCATTGCGTTTCTTTTCCTTCTCAAGGTCAAGATCTTTTCCCTTCATCGCCAGCAATTTCGCATGAATGCGCTTCGTCCGTTCCAGATCATCAAGCTGGGCAGGCAACTCAAAGAAATCAACAAATCGCTCAAAGTCAAACGTTCCAGAGGAAAAAAACAAATCGCTGAAGTCGTTCATCGCCTTGAAAAGACCAGCGATGAATTCATTACGATATCTAATGGGATAGGTGGTAAACGTCCCGCCCATGACAATCACTTCCACTTTGCTAAAGTCCTGTCCAAGAAGAGCATACTGTTCCAGCCGGTTGATCGTCTGCAAGTAGGAGTCATACTGATTGCGTTGACCGCGCAGGTGTGCCGGACTTCCTCCAGGATAGCTCTTCGGCGTGTCCCCATAGGCGCTTCCTGGTCCTCCCGGGCAGAAGGTGCATTGTGCTTGGACCGGACAAGGAAAAGGCTTGCACATGACTGCTAGGGGGGCAACACCAGACAACGTTCTCATGGGCTTGCTCATCATGACGGCCCCATATTTCTTCATGCTGTCCCGTCCAAGGTAACAAAACAGCTCGAGCGTTCTCGGAACATGGGAAAGGCCGTATTCATGACCAAGCCGCGCTTTCAGCTTATTCAGCTCATCCCGTGTTCGAATCTGTGGAAGAGATATCGCGAGTTCCTGAGCAAACGATTTCAATCGCGCATGGTTGGGCAGCATGCGCTGTGTTTCTGGGAAAAAGTTTATATAGATTCCTCTGATATCAATCCCATGGTTTCTCAGGCACAGGCATTCCCTGCATCTCTCTGGAAAAGAACATCTGCGTACATCATTGATCTCCTTATCATCACTGCCATCACCTTTCCACTGTTGCGCTCATTCAGCACCCCGGAAGAAGAGATCACGAATATAGCAACAAAGGGAACACAAACGCTCTCAACAACGTTTACAGGAATCATGACTGCGCTTATCATTATTCTGTACTTCTCGGTCTTTGAGTATAAGCTTCACCAAACGATAGGAAAAATGCTCTTCAGGATAGAGGTTGTTTCCGCAAAGAAGCTCACGTTCACGCAATGTCTCTTAAGAAATTTGTCAAAAATAAGCCTCGTGGTGCTTTTCATCGATACGCTCTACATGCTCAAATCTGGATCGTTAAGATTTCTCGATAAGATAGCACAGACGCAGGTAGCAGAACAAGAGCGCGGAAAGAAGGTATAATGGGAAAAGTCGCAACAATCGTGGTGATTGTAGTGTTTCTCTACGTGATAAGTTTTGGCGCCTCATACATCATGCGGGCAACAGGGGCAGACAAAATTGCAGTCATTCATATCGAAGGCCAGATTGGAACCACCTCTTCAATCCCGCTAAGCCAGGAGGGCGTGACGGCAGAAAGCATTCAGAAGTTCATGAAAGCGGCCGAGGAGGACAAGAGCGTCAAAGGAATTCTTCTCGACATCAATTCTCCTGGCGGCACAGTGGTCGCATCGCGGGAAATTGCGCGGACTGTAGAGGCTGCAAAGAAGCCCGTCGTTGCAGTGATACGCGACATCGGAACTTCTGGAGCCTATTGGATTGCTTCATCTGCAGACAAGATTGTGGCAGACGATCTGTCCATCACGGGATCCATAGGAGTAACGGCATCCTACCTGGAGTTTGCTGATCTCTTGAAAACATATGGTGTCACCTACAACCAGCTGATTGCGGGAGAAAACAAGGAAGTCGGTTCACCATTAAAGAAACTCAGCCAGCAAGAGCGTTCTTTCATAGAGGAAAAAATGAAAGTCATTCATCAGATCTTCGTCGATGACGTTGCTCAGAAAAGACATCTCAACGAAGAGAGCGTGAACAAAATCGCAGACGGTTCCTACTTTTTGGGAAGAGAAGCGCGTGCTCTTGGTTTGATTGACGTGCTCGGTGGAAGAAAGGAAGCAATCAAAACAGTGCAGCAGCTTGCCTCGATTCCAGAAGAGGAAGAGCCAACAGTGGTGGAATACCAAGAAGAACGCGGGCTGCTCGATCTCGTCTCCAAACTAGAAACGCAAGCATTCACCAATATAGGCCGGGGCATTGCCTCCCACCTTCAAACAACGAGCTTTATCCCTTTTCTTGCAAAGTAGCCCCTTCATCATCGCAAACAACAAAAGAACGGACACATAATGAACAAAGAAAGAAGATTGAGGGCGCTTATTGAACGAGCAAAGATACGAAGCGTCGAAAGAATCTTTGACGATCTGGGGTTTATTCAAATCCTGTCCATTTGGGCGTTGGTGGTTGTCATCTTCGGTTTCATCTACACCTTTTTCACCTCAGAAACATCCTTCCTTCTCCACAACGTGCAGCAAACAGTCGTGCACGATGTGTTCGAAACTATCTATTTCAGCTTTATCACGGCAACAACGACTGGATTTGGAGACATTATACCCTATGGAAGCTTTAAGCTTGTAGCTATTCTCGAGGTGATCTCCGGACTTCTTCTTCTTGCTGTCGTGACCTCAAAATTGGTGTCCATTAAACAGAATGTCATCCTCAGCGAGATTTATGAGATATCTCTGTACGAGAAAGTCAACAGGCTTCGTTCTTCTTTGCTTCTCTTTAGGCAAAACATCAGCAAGTTAGTGAGCAAAGTAGAAGAAAACACTATTAGAAGGCGGGAAATTAATGATGCGTATGTATACATTTCAGCACTTGAAGACGTGCTCAACGAGGTGGTGTCCCTCTTCGGAAAGTCTGGCAAACATCAATTCACAAAAGAGATTGATCCAGTAAATACCCAACTGATCGTCAACAGCATCACCAGTTCCCTTGAACGATTAAACGAGCTGCTAGACATCATGAATCAGCGAAAACTAGAATGGAGACGAGACGTCACTATCGACCTGATCAATGAATGCCTTCGCTTAAACGCAGACATTTTCAACAGGGTGCAGAGTTCACAGAATATGATGGAAAAAACGCTTGCAGATCTTCAAGCACAAAACGAGAGGGTGGTCGCCTCGCTGAAGCAGAGCATCAAACCGCCAGCAGACAAACCAACGTCTCTCGCAAGCTTTATCACCATGATGGAGCAGAAGGAAGAAAAAGATTCCGTCAAGTCAGAAAAGAAAAAAAGAACGTGAGCTTACACGACGCGGACGTTCCTTAAAGAAGAGAACGAAGAAAAGTTAGCGCCGCGATCGAACATACTGTTCGCCTTGTTTGTAGACAATCTCGGCATAAAATGGCTCGTTTTTTGCGTAGAGTGCGTGATGAACCACAGCAAGAGCGTCTCCAAGATCCTTCGAAGCGGTGTGATTGCCAACACCCGGGCGGGTCGCTTCAACAACAACATTCAGCTTTGCTCCTCGGGCAAGTCCGCCAACGTTTTGTAAACCTGCGTCCAACTCGGCTCGCTCTAAGAAAATATCCAAGGTAGAAACGTTGAGTGTAAGATCCGCGGGAAGGTGGTCCATCCCTTCAATGCTGGAAACTTCTCGAACGACATTCTCAACTGGTCCATCATACCAAAAGAACCCGTACGCCTTGCCCTCTCTAGGTGAAGTTGTCATAGTAATATAGAGGTTGAACTAGTATATAAATATTGCTATTTGTAATCACTATAAAGATACAACAAAAAAGACTTTTGTGGGGCGTCAGAACCCTTTTTAAACCCTAAAAGCAATGGAAATCATGGCGGACTAGGTCGGGGTGTTGGTTCTACCCTGTTACTGCAAATGAACCTCAGGCAGGACCGAAGCTGGAGAGGCGGTGGACGCTGTGCTACAGGTCCTTACCCGTACGACGAAGCTTTGTCCTGATTGGTTGTCCCTTATGCGAACCAAGTGAGGCTGGGAACAGAGCAACTTTAAGTATGAAGGACGGCGCTTTCAGGGTAACGAAGTGGAGGAAAGGTAAGGGCTCAACCTATAGTGCAGTGTTGCATCCACTCTCTGGCGTGCCCGCCGTTTTTCTTGTCAAGAGCCACGGGTCATAGACTAGTGAAAAGTCTATTTTATTGTAGCAAATCACCAAGCTGTCCTACCAGGTTCCCATACACCCGCCTCAACACCAGTTCCAGCAATCCCTCTTTCAATTCTCCATGGCAATACTGCAAGTATCCCTCAAACGTATCCAACGTAAAAGTCTTCATGTCTTCTTTAGGAATAGAGCAGATCATCTTTTTTCCAACAAGCGCTTCTACATCAGGACCAGCTCAGCTCGCAACGCGGTCAAGAGACACCTGCAAACTGCAGTCCACAACTCCTTCGCGAATGCTGTACTCATACACATTCGTGTCCCTCAGCACAAACACGTCGGTAGGTTTGCAGGAAACAGCACGTTCCACAAAGCAGCCAGCATCAGTTCCGCAGTTTTCACGCAAGAAGCCGGTGTAATAAGCAAGAACAAACAAGAGGAGAAACACGAAGGCGACGATTCCTAATCGAGCAGAGAGTTTCCTCCTTCTCCCGCTGTACATCACCATAAAGAAAAGAAGACAAAAGACTAATTTAAGTCTTTTGTGGTGACCACTTTGACGCGTCCCGGTCGATGCTCGTCAACGTCCGCGCAAACGATGTACTTCACATCCGCCCGGTCAGCAACCTCAATCAGGTCCTGGTCTGCCTTTCCGTCTAAAATGACGGCGTGCACTCCTCCTTTAAGGCTTCCAATGGTGCTGCCAAGCTCGGATGTCGGCACTTTGCCAAGAATGTTTTTGGCTTCATCCAAAATATAGGCTCCGTGTGTTCCCACAAGATCATCAAGTTTCGACTTAAAGCTCTTCATGGTGTCCACATCAAGCTGGGCAAGACGCCGTGGTGGTCGTATCTGCTCACGTCGAAAGCCCTCCTCGCGTCGGAAAGAGTCTTCACGTCGGAAAGGCATCTCCTGACGTCGGGGAACAAACTCCCGTCTCTCTTGGAGGGGTTGCTCAAAGGTTCTCCTGACCTCAACGCGATGACCTTCGGGATTCTTGTCCATTTCAGCCTTGTATTGCTCGTATGCAATGACTCCACGCAAGGCCTTCAAGATTTCTTTCTTGGTCAATTCTTCAACTTCCTTGCCATCGGGTGCTTTCGCGACGAAGTCAATCTCGCCAATCATGGCAAGTTCTCTGATAATCAGGTCGCCGCCGCGATCACCGTCAACAAAGACTGTCGCTGTTTTTTCCTTGCTTAAGTCAGCAATGGCTTGTGGAACATTCGTCCCATTCATGGCAATGCAGTTCTTAATATCATTGCGCAATAAATTCAAAACATCCGCCCTTCCCTCTACAATGATGATCTCTTCGCTCTCCGCGATGGCTGGTCCCGCAGGCAGTCCTTCCTTTCCATAAGGAACGACTTCCATCATCTTGACAGAGTCGTCCACCTGCAGTTTAATGTCGCGGGAATCTGGCAGTGTCTGCTGGGTCATCACCGTAAGCAGTTCTTTCGCGCGGTCAATGATCTGGCCCCGCTTGCTGACCCTCACATCCTCCACTTTCTCCACTGCCACCTGGGCATTGCATGGCCCAATGCGCTGGATGGTTTCCAAAGCAGCAGCAATCAACACAGTGTCTACTTTGTCCATAGAACTCGGGATGGTCAACGTCCCAGACGTCTTTCCATTCTTCACGTCAATGTCAACTTCAATTCTGCCGATTCTGCCGCTGCGTTGAAGCTCGCGGAGCTCTAGGTCTGCGCCAAGCAAACCCTCGGTCTGCCCAAAGACGCTGCCAATAATGTCTGGTCGATCAACAACACCTTCGATAGTGATGTGAGCTTGAACAACATATTTTGCTGATACAGGACTAATTTTTCCCATAGGAATCGCCCCCAATGTAAATCTTGTAAATTAACCATAGTGCATCATAACCTGAGGTTTGTACGAATAACTCGTACCTGAGACGCAAAAGAAATCAGCATACGTCAAGCCAGCAGATACGCTAGCTGTCCATATGAACATGAACCCTCCCGTGATCATGAATGATCGATAGTGATATGCCAATACTTTGCGAATATGATGTCGCCCAGCCACTAACTCCTAAGCTCATTGCGTTGGCAATGTGCCGCACTCCATTAGGTACACTCTCATGGCGGGCTAAGAAGGCAGAAGGTGAGACTGGTATATATAGGTTGCGGGTGAACCCAGGCTACTCTGTACGACCCGCGAACTTGTAATTAAGCAAGAATCCTCTCATGTGTTGATCTTCATCAAGGGGGATATCGTTATAGATGCCAAGTTGAACAACGTTTCCAGCTCTGGCAAAATTGAAAAGACCAATTTGTAGTCCATTCACATGCAGGGGTTGATTATAATTTTGACTTCTCTCCGATAGTTCATGTGGCATGTTAGCTAAGCTAATTTCGAGACCATTGAGTGTAGCACGTTCGCTGCTATCCAACACACGACTGTTGCTGAACACTGAAAGATCAATGCCGTAAAATTTTGCTCCTGGTTCATATTGTGTAGAAAATGCAAGATTAATTCCGACAGAAGTTCCAGTTTTCCTGACCACAAGAGGAGGAAATCCGCCCTCATTACCACCGTAGGTCCCAGTAATGACTGCAAGCCCTAAGGCCGCAACAGCAATACGTCTCTTTCCAGTATTGAAGAGGGTATGAAGTCCCATTTTTGTAACTACTTAAAAATAAGTACCGCTATAAAAACCTTTCTGTTAAGTAGTTTACGACAAAAGTAAGTTATTTCCAATGTACAAAAGAGTGGAACCACTCACGAGAAAGAAGTCCTAAGGCACAGGGATATCATAACGAATTTATGTCGCTAACTAAAGTCGGTTTTTTCCTCAAAGGTCGCTAGTGGAATACAGCTACCAGGTATACTTCTGTTTTAACTGCAAGAGCTTGTGGTAAATCGGATCCTTGCTGTCCATAATCTCGATCATGCGCATGATGATGAATTTCTCCCAGTTTTTCTCCAGCTGCACCATGTGGTTTGACACCCCGATGAAGTTAATGTTCAGGGCCTGGTACACTTTTTCCTTTTTTTTCACCAGTTCCAGATACTGCTCATCATCCACCATGCCGAAATATTCAATCACAATGCTCAGTTCAGGAACCCAAAAGTCAGGGTACCAAATTCTCTGCTTCTTGTCTTCATCAAGAATAATAATCGGGTACTCGTAATGATACTTGATTCCCGAGTCATTCAAGAATTGCGCAATGAATCTCTCCCCGCGCGATTTGAGCTCTTGGAGCGATGGGTTCTCAGGCGCTGCAGCCACGCGTTCAGGTGGCTGGCGAAGAGGTGGTCGTAAGGGCCGTGGTGACGGTCGTGCAACTCGTGGTGGAGGGAAACGGGGTGGTAGGCGAGCCGGCCCTCGACGTGGGGAGCGTGGTAGTGGTGGTCGTCGTTCAGGAATCATGGTCTCATCCCGGCACGGCAACCTTTGTCAAATTCAAGTAAGCCTTCACTTCGCCAGTCAAGCGCCGCATCTCATCGACAAGATCTTTCTCAAATGCATCCATGCGGCTGCGGATGATCAGGCGGTCATACGCCTCCCTCATGAACTTCATCCAGCCCTTGCGTGCCCAGACATCCTCATAGTCTTTTAAAAGGTAAGGAATCAGCATCAGCGTCATCTGCGCCTGCACTGCCTTTTTCTTTTTGAGGGTCACGTGTTGCATGTCCATAAGGCTCAGCTTCACATCAACCTCAAACTTCACGTAATCATCCACTTTCTTTTTCACTTTCCAGACAAGCGCCAGTTTGCGCTTTCCTTCGTCCTTGTATTCCCGATATTCCTTTTCATCAATCTTGTAGTCATGGCGTGTGAACCACTCATGCAACAGCAGGTACAGCCCATTCATGTCAAAGGTCCCAGAAAAGCCAACAGTCAGCGGTTCGCCAACGAAATCTTTTTCAGACATCTAAATCACCAGTGGTGCTGCGCAAAGTGTTCTTTGATCAGGCGAATCAAGGAATCGCCCTCAAGTCGCAGCTTATCTTCATAGTTCGACAGCGTTTTTTTCATTATATACTTTTCGTAGGTCTGGCGGAGGAATTCCTGCCTAGCAGAGAACGTCTTCATCCAGTTTTTCTGCATAGTTGTTTTGACGCGAACCTGCACTTCCCCTTTCTGCTGCTTCAGGTTCTTTCCCTTGTAGTCAACAACAACATCAACTTCACGATAAATCACAATTTCGATCTTAAAAGTAAACTTCACATACTCCGTGACTTTACGAAATGCATTGATAATAATCTTCATCTCTTTCCCATCGCTCCCGACTTTTTCTGAATGCTCTTCTGGAGCAGTATCATACATCCATTCAGAAAACCAGCCGGTGATGGCGCGGAGCAATTCGTCTAAATCATAGACTCCATCATAGGTAATTTGAAAGCCGACCCGCTTGTTGCCGTGGACAATGTTCTCGCGCTCTTTTTCTTTTCCCATGACAAGACCCACCACACCTCCTTTTCAGAAGCTTAAATACGTTTCCATGACGCGGGCTTTGCACAATAAATCAACAGATGTAAATTTTATGGATTTTTAAGGGAAAGGCTTATGAAGAAGTTCGCTTTCTCCTCTTGTTACCGGGGTCTCAGCTACATGCTGGGATCAGGGGTGTCGCTTACGCCCTGAGCCCATCGTAAGGGCAAAACTCTTGTGAATGGACAAGCACAATCCTTAACGATGAGGCAGTTTGTAACTGCACGAGAAGGGGGAAATATTGTGCAAAGCGCATGACGCGCCCAGTTTCAAGAAAAGCAGAGCTATGCGGAAATAATAATGTTTCCTCGTCCTTTCTTAATCTTCTTGACCAGACCCCGATGTTCCATGTCAGCAATCAGCAGGCTCAGTTTTGCTTCGCTCATGGAAAACTGTTTGCGTATGGCTTTCTGATGCGCTCTTCCACCCTCAGCTTTCAAATAAGCCAGCACCTGCTGAATCTGCTCATCCAAATCATCTCCGAGTTCATGATCCTGTGCTTCACGCTGCATTTCCTGCTGGTGCGCTTGTTCTTCTTGGTGGTGCCAGCGCTTGCGTGTCCAGAGCAAGGCGAAAATAATGAAAAGCAGGATCAGCAGCACAAGGTACAGCCAAAAGGTTCCTTTGTGGGTAAAGCTGACGTCGTCATCTTCTAAGGTAGCTAAATCAGGCAGGGTGTCTAGCGGTTCTTCAAAGAGGGGGTCAAGAAGCAAATCAAGGGTATACGTTCCTTCCTCTGCCACAGTCACATTCTCTTCACGATAGTAGACGTCCCCATTCCGTTGTTCTGCAGTAATAATATAGTCTCCTGGAGGTACGGTAAAGGCGTAATGTCCCTCTTTCGCAACTACCACCTGCTGTGGCACGGTGTCAATGCTGATCACGGCGTGATCCAGCAGTTCCAGGTAGATGCTGTACACGTCGCCCTCAATCACCGCAGCAGAAACAACAGGAAGGAAAAGCAAGGCAGAGCAGATCAACAGCAGAGAAAGGAGTCTAAACATAATGAAACAGGGCGGGAAACCAGTCTTAAAAATCTTTCCCTTGGCGTCAGGAGAAAAAACAGAATTAGTCCTAAAAAAGGGAAAGAAATAAGAATAAGCAGAGATAAAGCATAAAGGGGTGAAAAAAAGGCAAAAAGAAGAAAGAAAAAAAGCAATCTTATAAAGGTAGAAAGAAACCAATCTCACATGAATCACAGGGAGGCCAGTCCATGAAGAAAATACTCAGTATCAGCGTGCTCATCATCCTTGCGTTGAGTCTCGTTCCTATTGTGCTTGCTGAAGAAGCGCCGCGTCTAGAAGATGCAGAAGCAACCGCTGACCGCGAGCTCGAACGAGAAGAGGGAGACGATGCTACTCGCGAACAAGGTAGAAGAAGCGGAGAAAAACTTGTCGAGCGAGAAGACTCCATCAGAAACAGGCTCCAGCGCACGGAACAATACAAAAGGGCCAGAATGGACGAAAGCAGGAGGGCTGGAGAAGCAGTCAGACAGGGTCTAAGAGAAGCAACAAGTTGTGAAGACAGTGCCACCAGGGAAACATGCCCCGCAGTAAGCAACGTAGCAGACACCCTTACAAAAATCAGCGACCGAGTAGAAGAGGTCCTGTCAAAAGTGCGGACGCACGCTGAAGAAAACGAAAGAACTTTTCTCATCAGTAAAGTCGAGGGCTACGAACAGGAACTAGCGACATACAGGGCAGTCTTTGCCAGCGAAGAAGCAACAAAAGCCGAGGTGTGGGAAGCGGGCAAGGAGTTAAAGAGGTTAATGAAGGACCTTAGTTCAACAGCGAGAGAAGCATTCCAAGACAGGGCAGAAACCTTCTTTGAAAACGTGATGGAAAAGGCCAGAATCATGCTCAACCGCGTGGAAACCACAGTAACGCAAAAAGACTTGTCGTCTGCCCAGAAAGCAGAAATTGAATCGCTTGTGCAGCAAGGAAAGGAAGAGCTCAACGATCTCCAGACCTATGTGGACGCGAAAAATTACGAACAGGCGAAGCAATCGCTGAACGACGTGCATCTCATCTTCAAGGAGATTTACGCCAAAATGAAGGAGTCAGCAGGAGACGAGTCCTTGCGGGCCATCGCAGGAGCGCCAAGAGCAATTGCTCCGATCCAAAGAACAGCGGCAACTCCTTCGCCATCAGCAACAGAAGGAACGCAGCAGCCAACAAGGATTCCAAGAGATCGCGTCTCAACCCAGCAGATCCCGCCACGAGTTCAGGCATAAACAGGATTGCGGAGCTTTCTGCATTGCCGTTCTATGTTTGAAAAAACTACGATCATTTCTTCGTGTTCCTCATAATAAACCAAAACCGGAATCTTTATAAGGTACATATTCATCATAAAGTAGTAAATATCAGGAAGTACACAACATGGTCCTCAAAGAAGAAACATTCAAGAAGTTGCGTTCTGCATTTGACATGAACATTTATGAAGTAAGAATCTGGGCTGCAATTTTGTCACGAGGCGTGGCGACTGCGGGCGAGTTGTCAGACATTGGTAATGTTCCTCGCTCTCGCGCTTATGATGTTCTTGAATCTCTGGAAAAACGGGGATTTGTCATGATGAAGCTTGGCAAGCCGATCAAATACTTGGCTATCCAGCCAGAAGAAATTCTCAAGCGCCTGAAGGATCAGATCAAAGCCACAGCAGAAGGCAGGGTCATCTCTTTAGAGACCCTCAAGGGAGAAGACATTTTCAGGGAACTGGAAGTGCTCTACAAGCAAGGAATCAACAAGGTTGATCCGTATTCTCTCTCCGGCGCAATTAAGGGACGCGACAATGTCTATGCGCAAATTCGCGGCATGCTTGAAAAGGCAGAAAAAAGCGTCACCATTGCGACCACCCAAGAAGGCATTCTGAGAAAGGGAAAGCGCTTCAAGTCCCTCTTGGCAAAGTTGAATGAGGACGGAGTCAAAATAAGGATTGCTGTTCCCTCCTCTGCCAATGTTCCTGCAGAGCTGAAAGCCATTGCAAAGGTGAAGAATCTCGACAAGTTGAGCACGCGCTTTGTTCTCGTTGATGACAGGGAAGTCTTGTTCATGATCGCTGACGACAAGGATGCTCATGAAACCATCGATACAGGAGTCTGGGTCAATACTCCATTCTTCGCAAAAGCATTTTCTACGATGTTCAATAACACGTGGAATAATGCTGAATAATCCTGCCAAAAACTTCAGTAGAGAAAAAAATATAAAAGAGAGGGAATGCTCCTAAAGGGGTTAAAAATCGTGAAAAAAACTACGAAATATTTTTTTATTGTTGGCGCACTTTTTCTCATGCTGGGTTGGTACGGTTTAAGAATAGCGCACGCGCAGGCGTTGGAAATTGATCCTTCAAAATTATTGACCTTCTGGGTGGGGCGCGGAAATGACATCTTTAATGCAAATACAGGGAATGTTGGAATAGGAACAATGAGTCCTCAGCAAAAATTAGAGGTGAATGGTGGAATAAGGCTTAACACGAACGAAGTAAAACCAAACTGTGACCAACAAACTTCTGGAACGCTGTGGTTCGACCAGAATTCCCTTGGTGGTAATGGTTTACTCGAGCTCTGCAAGAAGAGTGGCGAAAATGACACTATAACCATTAAAGGAGCCTACTTACCAAGACCAACTTATTATAGCTCATGCGCAGAAAATTCTGAAACGCATAAAATCTACTGTTTTAGTGGATACGGTGCAAGTACTGATATTGTGGAATACGATCCTAACAGTGATAGAATTTCTGTCAAAAGCGCTCGTATGCCTTCAGAAAGATACCAGCATGCATGCGCTGAAGACTCAGGCACGCATAAGATTTACTGCTTTGGTGGATATGACACCAGTGTTCTCAGACAGATTACAGAATACGACCCGGGTCAGGACAGCTTAACAGTTAAAAGTGCGACACTCCCCTCACCAAGGGAACACCTTTCTTGTGCAGAAAATTCAGCAACGCATAAGATTTACTGCTTTGGTGGTAACGGGGGTGGCAGCGGTAATGAAATATTTGAATACGACCCCGCAATAGACACCATAAACACAATGAGGGCCGTTCTTCCTTCGCCAAGAAAAGGACTATCATGTACTGAAGACGCAGGCACGCATATGATTTACTGCTTTGGAGGAGAAATA
>CAZDTM010000011.1:0-8287 GCA_964508385.1 Candidatus Woesearchaeota archaeon
CTGCTGTTGCTCTTTCTGCAGAAGCCAGTACTGGTGAACTCTCGGGGATATAGACATCATCTGGAGAAGCGCGAATAATAGCCTGCGCAACGTAGTTACCTTTTCGTGAGACGAAATCTTGTGGACCTAAAGCTATGCGAAGGCGAGCGTTGACCTCTACGGGAATGACCACGAGATGGTCGGCAGCGAGAAAAGGAAGTGCTTTATCAAAGGAGGCACCTTCAATACGTGCTGATTCATAGCGCTCTGTAAGAACGTCGTAGACGAGGCTTATCATCTCTTTTTGGAGAATTGTAAGTATTTAAGACTTTCTAACTGTTACTATTTTTAAATAGTTACTTTTTACTGTTTTTTTCGTTGCTCATAGTATTTAAGAAAGAACGTCATCAAGAACAAGTGTTCTCTTTCCTTCTGGTGACATCGCACAGCGCAGAGCGTGATTGTTGAAAGTTAACGTAGCGCCAACGCGTGCACACGTATGGCGAAGAGGGCAAGAGGGAGAATACAACCGCTTCAAATCTCGTGCATCAAGATCGTTGTCGTAATCAACATCATATCGCGCGTTGTATTCCTGGCGTAAGAAAAGGTCAAGAGCGTTGTCGTAATCTTCACAAGGTGCAGAAGTATCCTGAATAGAGGAAACAGTACGACCAGTCAACCCTGGTGAACCGCTCAAGAAAGCAAAGAAAAGAAGAAAGACGCTAAGAACAAAAGTAATTTTCTCATACACCTCTCCATCCCCCCAAAAATCCACGTGCAGCCGCAGTGAGCCTGTCAAAGAAAGAAAGAGGTTTCACAACAAACGTCGGGGATTCAGTGGAAGGCGGAACAACATCGGTATCAACGCTGAAGGCTTCAAATTCTTCTGGAGAGGGCTGCAGTGGTTCTGGTTCTCGGGCAGAAGTTTGCTGCGGTGGAGCCGCTGTCTTCTCAAGATCACACGACACATGAACCGTGAAGTCAACAAGCGGCCGCGTGTCATCATTCAGGTACTCCAGCTCAATGCGCAGCACATTGTCCTTCCCAAAGTCAGGAACAAAGCCCCGAACATAGTAGCGTCGTCCATCATGCAAAAACCAGCCGGTATCACAGAGCCAGGAGTGCAGGACATAACCATCTGCGCGGTAGGGAATAAGGTCAAGTAATTGCCCGCCGCCAGCAAGCCTAAACGAGTCGGGATCGCTGATCACATATTGTTCTGAAGCATCAACTATGGAAACAAAGCTGCCAGTGTATGCATGGCAGTATCCAGCTGGCCTGGTATTTCTTCTTCTGGCGGGGTCATTAATAGTGTTATCCGTCTTCCATGTTCCTTCGAGACGGCATGACGTTGGTGCTCTGGGAAGCTCTACCTCGACAACCTCTGTTCCGGCGCGAGATTGGGAGTTCGCTCCTGTTCGCCATGCGCTAAAGACAATCGTCTTTTCAAAAGTGGAAGGAGAAGCGCGTTGTTTCGTGCAGCGCACAGAAAGATCCTTGCGAACTGAGGCAACACTACCCCAAGAGCTATAGAGGTACACGCCGCCGCCACGAATGCCTTCATGAACGCTTACATCATCGCAATAGCGGAAAGACTGTTCAGTGCGTGATTCGACGTCGTTAACTGGCGTGCCGCTGGTGAAATAAGGTTTCGCATAAGACCCTTCTTCAGAACTCCAAGACACATCCATGCATGCTTGAAAAGAAGTGCCGTCCCACGAACAGCTGGGATTGCTTGCCTGAAGAGTAGATCGAACAGCTTCGCCGCTGATTGGAGTCCCACGAAAAGAGGACAGGAAACCAACAAGAAGAATCACAACAACGAAAACAGCGAGAGAATGTTCTTTCTTCATGCAGACACCCTTTTTCTGAAACACAGAAAGGGAAAGAGTATATAAATACCTTTCGGTATGAAATCACGAAGATGAAGCAGCTTCTTCAGCGGTTTTCTGTTTCTGGACTTTCTTTGCTTTTGCTGGTTTCTTCTCCTGAATTGCAGGAGCCGAAGCCTCCCCAACAGGTTCATTCTTTGTAGCGGGTTGCGAAACGTGCTCCTGATCGCCTTCTTCGTCGGCGTCTTGGGTGTCTTCTTCCGTCTCCTCCTTGGGAGGTTCTGGCGGGGGGGTAACAAGGAGAAGCGGAGACAGGAGTTGCAGACGGCGTTGAGGAACGACCTCCAAAACGCGGACCTCGCTGGTGGTAAGAGGATAAATTTTTTTGAGCGACTTCTTGATGTCCATTTGAAGGTTGTTTCCAATGACTGAAGAAAATGCATCTGCTGTAGAAAGCACAGCAAACCGGGATGCGACGAGAGTGCGCATCTTTCGTCGAAGAAGCGTAGTAATGCTGTGGTCTGCTTTGTATTTGGTAATCAGGAGGGGTTTTATCAGGAGGAATGTGTTATCCTTCGTAAGAACCATGAAGGTGTCATCAACTCTCGTCGTTCCTTTTCTCACGACGCGGCGCACATAGGCTCTTCCCATGTCATACGAAATAAGTTGGGCAACGCCTCGATCACCTTCAACCTTGTGAACAACAAAAGTGGCATTAAAGCTTTGTTTCCTGGGATCATTCGTCAAAGTCATCAAGTTAAGAACAAGGGTCCTCCCAACAAGATCCTGGGGAGAGTATGCCCTACTTTCACCGAGGGGGGTGCTGTTGAACTCAGGTGTGCTGACAAGAGAAAACCATCGTTTCTTCACACCGAGTTTTTCACGTACCATGGGCTACCCCTCTGAAAATCGCCTTATAAATCTTTCTCATAATAACGTTAAAACGGCGTAGAAGGCCAAAAAACGAGGGCAGGAAACTAAAGAATAAGAAGCCGTATTTCAGGCAAACGTTGAAGCCATGCGATTTCTGACTCGTAGAAAAAAAAATTGTCAACAGCGCCAACAAAAAGAGAATGTTTATAAACAAACTCTCGCGGGAGTAGTAACAAATGAAATATTTGATTACGGGAATTACGGGATTTATTGGCCCACATCTGGCTAATTTGTTGGTTGATGAGGGGCACGAGGTAGCTGGTTTAATACGCGCTTCCAATGGAAAAGAACAAGACATTCTTGATGTTGTTCCAGACAGTATCTTCAAAAAATTAAGATTTGTTCATGGGGACCTTGATAATCCAGAAAGTATTGAACGTGTGTTTAAAGAGAATGGATACGATGGCGTTTTTCATTTAGCCGCACAAAGCCATCTACCAACAAGCTTTAGAGATCCAGTTGGCACTTTTAAAACAAATGCAGTTGGCACAGTTACGCTGGTAGACGCATTAGAAAGACTACAACCGAGTACACGTTTGATGTTTTGTTCTACTTCTGAAGTGTACGGGGCCTCGCCTGTAGAACGGGGAAAAATCACAGAGGCATTTCCAATAGCGCCAGTAAATCCTTATGGAGTAAGCAAAGCTGCAGCAGATTTGTATGTAAGAGAAAGAGCCAGTTCAAAAGGATTGCCTTTTTTTGTAATACGGGCATTTTCTCAAACTGGCCCGAGAAGAGGAAAGAACTTTTCTATTTCTTCAAATGCATATCAAATTGTAAGAATTCTAAAAGGATCTCAAGAGCCCGTTATGAAGGTGGGAACGCTTTCTAGTCGACGGATGGTCGGGGATGTCAGAGATTTTGTAAGAGCTTGTTACATGCTAATGGAAAAAGCAGAAAATGGCGGGGCTTACAACGTTGCTGGAGACAGGCTATTCTCTATAGGGGAAATCCTCGAGACTATGCTAGAAATGCGCGACCTTAAAGGAAAAGTGAGGCTCGAGGTTGATCCTGCGCTTGTTCGACCAATTGATATTCCCGTACAAATTTGTGATACCACCAAGGCAAGAGAATTAACAGGTTGGAAGCCAGAAATTCCATTCAGAGATACCTTGGACGATCTTCTTACGTATTGGGAAGCAAAAATGTAGTGCGGAAAAGTCTTAAGAGGGTGGAACTTTCGCAGTACTCAAAGTTTCGCTAAAGACTTTGTCAAGTGTGTGGAGAAGCTCTTCTTCCTTGTCTGCTTTCACATGCGCGCCTGCAGCCAAAGAATGCCCCCCCACTTCTCCTCCAACGAGAGAAATCACGCGGTCAAGAAGCTCTTTCAGGTCAACAGCTTTTCCTCTGCCGCAAAAACGAGAACTCACGTGAAGATCTCCGCCAAGAGTGTAAGCAAGCGCCACGAGGAGTGTTCCTTCAGGATACACGCCGCTGCGAGAAATTAAGGACAGCACAGTTCCGAGAAACTGGTCAGAGATGTACCCTTCAGCGTTAATGATCACGTATCCTTCTTTTTCAACAACTTTCTCCGTGCCTTTGTGATGAAAGAACCAGACCATGGCGTTCAGGAGAGAGCGGTGATAATTCTCAGAGATCGAGCGTGCCAAGGAGAAACAGCGTTCATCACTGGCGCACACCCCAAAGCCAACTGCTCCGCGGCCAGATCGTGCGCATGCGTTGAGCAGGGCACTGTATTCGCGAAGGTCGTACAGCGTGCCTTCAAGTGGGTCCTTGACGAGGTACACCGAGCCAATCATCCCTTCTTTTCCGCCCTGGACACGGGGCGCCAAAGCTTCAAGCAGTCTGTCAACTTCCAGGGGGGATAGCTGGTGTAACCACTTCTGGCGTCTGCCATGGAGCGCAGAAATGCCGTGTCGCTCTAGGAAGCGAATCACTGCATCTTGATTCCCAGTGACGCCGGGAAGAAAGGGGTTCAGGCTCCGTTCAAGAACCTTGACAAGGGGCTTGGTGTAGGCGCCAAAGAGCGTGATTCCCGTGACCGTCTGCAGGTAGTCGCCGCATTCGCGAACAAGTTGTTTGTTGAGGCCAAAGAAATCTCCTCGTTCTTGCGCATCGCCCACAGCGCCAACAAGGGCGAGAACAGCATAGCGTTGGTGCGCGCATCCTAACGCCTTCAGCAAAAAATACATGACGCCGGAAGTGCTCACCTCCGTCGTTCCATCAAGACCTTCAAGATGCGGATTGAGGTACGTGCCTGGTGTGTGCTCCTCTGCATGAGGAACGTGGTGATCAAAGATGAACAGTATTTTTGCGGGATGCAGTGAAGAAATCTGCTTCAGCTTCCCGACGCCAAGATCAAGGAACACAATGATCTGTTCTTCACAATCTTGTAATTCTGCGAGGAGCGTGTCAGTGATTGACCGAACAAAATTCAGCGTAAAAGGAGCTGTGAGTGAGCGAAGATAAGAAGAAAGGAGGGTGCATGCCGTAATCCCATCAGCGCTCAGGCTGCCGACAAGACGAACACGGACGCTAGGCGTTTCTTCGAGCGATGAGCGAAGAGCGTCGGCGCATGATGCGACGCGTTCTAAAAAGTCCATTATGAGAGAGGTTTACTCGAGTAAGAGCTTTGCCTTCTCTGGTTCATAAGCCCAATCATGAGGAAGTTGGCCCGTCTTTTTGTAATAGGTCACAAGCCTCTTGATTTTGTTTTCAGTGAGTTTCAATCCCCGTCGTGCAGGCATATCGTGAGCATGACCCTCAAGATGTTTCATGATGGCGATGCTGCGTTCAATAAGTGCTGCAAGATCCGCAGGAATTTTGCGGGCAACCTGGTGCTCCTTCATGATAACACTGAGACGTTTTCCAGTGACTGCGCGAACGTCTGGAACTCCATAAGAATCTCGCAACATCAGCCCAACCATGCTGGGACTTAATCGTTGCTTACCAAGTTTCACGATGAGCTGTTCAACAACGTGGGCGTCATGAGTCACCCAACTAGGCTTGGTTTTTTTCTCCGGCTTTTTGCTGCCGCTTTTTCCTTTTTTCTTGGAATAGAGTCGTGCCATAGTGAAAAGAGAAGCGAGAACTCGAAACACTCGCCAGCATCCACAAGTTCGCACCGATGGATCTCTTGATGGGCAAGCGACAGGTTCAACCCTTTATAAAAGTTGGTATAGCCCCGGGAGGATTTGAATTCGGCAGCCTTTAGAGTCTAAAGACTTCCTCCGTTGCTGCCTCCAAAGGGCAGCGTCCTCTCGGCTTTCAAAATGAAATTGGCCGCTAGACGACGGGGCTACAAAGAGAGAGGGAAAGGGGGAGTTTAATAAGATTATGTCTGGGGTGGCCTACGCTTATATCTCCCTCGACTGTCCACCTTCTCAAGACGACCCAAAACCGCAGGTGCTCCCTCCCACAGAGAATAGCCCCGCAGGAAAGCTGGCCATAAATCCTGCCAGAGAGAGTGGTGCGCGCTTTCCAGCGCCTGACGAAACAGATGAAGATCAACAGCCATGTCCTCGATCTTCTGCGTGACGAAAGCAAGCCCAAAATCAATGAGCACAACATCTTCTCCGGTATAAATCATATTGCTGGTTGTAAGGTCATCATGAACAATATGCGCAGCATGCATCAGAGAAACATACTTTCCTATATGCACAAAAAGGTGGACTGCATGATCACGATCTAAACGAGAGAGCGCGAGGCGCAAAAGTTCCCCAGGAATGTGCGTCATCGTAATCGTCATCGAGGCGTCATCGACGCGTACAAGTGAGGGAACAGGAATCAACGAGAAAAGTTTCGCCATGATTTTTGCCTCGCGCCGAGTTCGAGATTTTCTAAGTGTCTCATCCAGCTTCGATGAACGATAGCGTTTGGGGGGGCGCTCTTTTACGACATCTCCATCGAGATACACAAAGGCTTCAGCACCCTGGCCAAGCAATATTCGTGAAGTCGCCATGTCTATTTTTTCATGCGCAATCCCTGTGCCCCAAACTTTTTCATCATTTTTTCAGGATCGCCCTTCATCATCTTCATCAGTTTTTTTGTTTGCTTGTAGTGTTTCAATAGCTCGCGGACATCGCTCACGCTTGCTCCGCTGCCCTTCGCAATGCGCTCGATTCTGCTGCTTCCAATGATCTCTGGGTCCTCAAGTTCTTCCTTTGTGCAGCTCTTCAAGATATGTTTCCATGTGCCAAACTTTTCATCCTGCACATCCAACATCTCTTTGGGAAGCTTCATCCCGCCCAACCCAGGAACCATCTCCAAGACCTTGCCAATCGGCCCCATTTTCTTCATGGCTTCAATCTGGGAATAAAGATCCAAAAGATTGAAGTCCCCTTGCACAAGGCGCTGGCTCAATTCTTCTGCCTCTTCTTGGCTGACAACACCCTGTGCTTTCTCCAGCAATGCCTGAATGTCGCCCATGCCAAGCAGGCGTCCAACGAATCCTGAGGGATTGAACGTCTCTAAATCAGTTGGTTTTTCTCCAACACCGAGGAACACAATGGGCGCCCCAGTAACAGCACAGGCGGTAATACTTCCCCCACCCTTTGCGGTGCCGTCAAGTTTTGTCACAATGATGCCTGAGATATGGCAGCTCGTGTGGAACTGCTGCGCTTGTTGCAATGCAGCTTGCCCGATGTCTGCGCTTAACACCAGAAGGCGCTCATCCGGTTTCACCATCTGAACAACAGCTTCAATTTCCTTAATGAGGTCTGCGCTCAGTGCATCCCGCCCGGCACTGTCGATAATCACGACATCGTAGGTCTTTTGAGCGTCTTGAAACGCCCCCCATAACTTCTTCACGTCTTTCTCCTTTTTACTGGCGTACACATCAACGCCAACTTTTGCTCCTACTTGCGCAAGTTGATCCATGGCAGCAGGTCGATGAATATCCAATCCAACAAGTGCTATTTTGTAGCCGCGAGCAGAATAATATTTGGCTAGTTTTCCCGCACTCGTCGTTTTCCCGCTGCCCATCAAACCAACCAAAAGAATGGTATGTGGTCGTTTATTCCCAATAGTAATTCCTTTGGTTTCAGTGCCAAACAAGTTCACCAGCTCTTCATAAACAATCCGAATCAAATGCTCGCGCTGGCTCACTCCAGAAACAGTTTTTTCCGCGAGCGCTCGTTCCTTAATACGCTTGCTCAGGTCCATCACGAGCTTCACGTTCACATCTGCATGAAGAAGGGCTCTCTGAATATCTCGAACAAGCTCGTCAACGAGCCGGTCATTCACAAAAACAGCCTTCACAATCTTCTGGAGGCTGTTCTTCAGTCCCTCGCCCAAGCTGTCAAGAACCATGAAGAAAACAAAAGAGGGCTCTTTTATAAACCTTTACGAATATCAGTTCAAAAAAGATTTATTAAGAAGGACGTAGAAGGGAAAAGAGTGGAAAGAAAGACAACCAAAGTCGTTGCAGTCATGATCATAGGCGTTCTTCTTGTCATCGCCTTCTCCAAGCAAGAGAAAACTCAAGAGGTGCAGCAAGACCTCAATCGCACAACGACGATCATTCCCCTGCCACAGGAGGAAAAAGAGATTCCGCTTTTTCTTTTTGTTCCAGACACATTCCA
>CAZDTM010000011.1:8297-17803 GCA_964508385.1 Candidatus Woesearchaeota archaeon
GGAATTCCATCGCCGTTTTTGGAAAGAAGGGGCGGGGGCAGAGTGAGTTTCTTGCGCCAGCGGACACAGTTCAAGTAGGAGAAAGGGTCTACATTGTTGACAAAGGAAACAGCAGAATTCAAGTAACAAACCTGGAGGGAGATTTCTTATTCAGCTTCGGGGAAGAAAATCTTGTCTTCCCGCAGGGAATTGATTCAGACGGTGAAAGCATTGTCATAACGAACACCTATCGATCACGGATTGAAGTCTACGCTTTGAACGGAACGCTCCTCTCCTCATTCGGAGTGAGGGGAAAAAAGCAGGGAGAACTCAGACGACCTTCAGATGTTGCAGTCGATGAAAAAAGTATCTACGTTGCAGACAGTGACAACAACAGAGTGCAGCGCTTTGATAAAAACAGCAGCGTACAAAACGTCTGGGGGGAGTACACCAGGCAAGAAGGCGGCCTTAAATTCCCGGGCGGCATCGCAGTCGATGAAGACACGGTCTACGTCTCGGACACGCAGAACCACAGGGTAAACATCTACGCAAAAAACGGCACACTCAAAGGAAGCTTCGGTTCCTTTGGCGCAGAGGAAGAAAATTTTAAGTTTGAGAGCAAGATGTGGATCGTCAAGAACACGCTCTTCATCGCAGACACCAGCAACCATCGGATAAAAGCTTACGATCTTCAAGGCACGCTCTTGTTTTCCTTCGGGAGATTCGGAAGAGAGCCAGGAGAGTTCTTTATGCCGGGAGGAAAGAGGGTGTCAACAAAAGGAGTGATAAACGCAAGTGCGGGAACGTAATCAGGGCGTCGATAGTGGGATAACAACGTTATCAGGCAAGAGTCCGCTAGGAACTGCATAGTATCCTGGTCCCGGTTCTTCACACGCATAATAAAAGTAATTCGTGTCTCGATCATCGCGAACGCAGGTGCACAGTTGTCCGTAGTTGGCACGAACTGTTTTTCCTTCTTCGCTTGATGCGCAGTTGCTCTGCGTAGCAATACGCTGACGTTGATCATTGCCTAAGCCAATATTGCGGAGGGCTTGATAAAACTGAAGAAGATCGCGGTACTCAACTTCTCCGTCGCTGTTAAGGTCACAGGCAGTAAAGGCGGTCTCAGGATTAATTCCTGTCGAGGAATAATACTTGCGCAGTTCTGTAACATCTAATTGATTGGCTGGGCCACCAGAATAACTTCTTTTGTAGATGAGGAAGCAAGCGGCGTAGTCCAGTTCATCAACAATGCCATCACCGTTCAGGTCGAGAAACATCGGAAGGTCTCTCTGAGAGGGGCGTTGCGATTGTCGAGTAAGCTGAAAAATAGGGAAGATGCTCACTGTAAAAGGCTCGCCTGCACTTGTTCTCGTCTCGTAAAGATGGGGTGTGCGGTCTCTAAACAAAGAGGACGCATCCCATTTCCACGTATCTAACCGCTCTGCATCGTTGCGAAGCAATGTTCCCTCGCGCACAGAGTATCCTGCTAAACCGCTATAGGAAAAGAACGAAACCAATAGGACCATCAAGGCTACAAGGAAATAAAGCGTGTCTTTCATGGTCACCTCTTAACCTTTCAGTGGGGGGAGTGTCTTATAAAGCTTATGGCAGGGGTGGCAGAAGAAAATCTGGCGCAACGACAAAACAAAGGGAAAAGGAATCAACGAGAGCTCACTGTGCAGTTAAAGAACAAATCAAAGAAGACGAGGGGCTTGAGATTGTTATCGCGGTATGTCCAGTCAACAACCAACGTTGGCGTTCCTACACCGCTCACTGCAGCATCGACGAAATAACGTACCTGCCCAGAATACTGTCGGTCGCAGGTTTTCATGTAGAGTATCTTTTCCTCATGCCTCTCAGGATCAGGATCATACGCAGGGCCATCCGCCCAGCCATAATAACCCGGATCACTCGTCACCCACTGGGTTGTTGCATCAAAGAAGCCTGCAAGTTTTCCTGGGCCTTTATGGCAATACTGTGGAAGAGGTGTAGTCTCAAAAGAGCCAAATCCAAAGGCTGGGTTCATCTCAGTCAACCAGGTTCCTGTAAGCTGGCAAGACTGCACATCGCCGGGAAAATTCAGCGTAAAGCTACCGCTGTTTCGTCCTCGACGGAATGCATCCTGCGCAGTAAATTGCTTGTGAACAACAGCCGAGGAAAGACGGGGAGTTGGTGTTGAAGGAACTTGAAGCGTTTCTTTTTCCTTCTCGCACAGCACCCCTCTGCCAACGTCTTGAATGACGGCATCTGAAACATCGTAAAGAATGGATCTCACAACGCGGTATCCTTCCTCTCCATCGACGTATTCGCAAACAACGGCACGATCAGCAAGTTGACGTTCGCTGTCGCCAAGATCCTTGCCGCCCGGAACATGCACTTTGAAGTAAGCTCCATCTCGTCTTTGAACATCAGCGCAGACACGAAAGCCCCCATCCTCAGGTGCGCATGTTGCCTCGAGAATAGTCAATGATCCTGAAGAAGCAAGTTGTTCGGCTGGAGAGAGACGAGGCGACGGCCACGACACAAAGAGAAGAACAATAAAGATCACTAACAGGAAAAGCAGTGCATACGCAAGAGGGTGCGTTCTTTTTCTCTGAAGACCAAGAGAAGAGCCGCAGTGTTTGCAATACGCAGATACATGGTCATTAATGCGGCCGCACTGCACGCAGTAAATATGTTTTTTCGTGTCCCCCCGAACAGGAGTTCCACAGAAATGGCAATAATTCGCAGATGAAGGAACTGGGCGCGAGCAGTGCGCGCACTTTTTTGATGGAGATAGACGTGATCGTACCACTTTGACCCCAAAGAAAGGCAAAAAGCAACTATATAAAAGTTTGCAACAGGAAAACAAGAATTACAAACCAAGCGAGCTCAAAACAGCCTGTTTGTCAAAAGGCTGCAGGTCTTCATAACTCTGCCCCACGCCAAAGTACAGGATGGGCTTTCCAGTGACATAGCTGATAGACAAAGCAGCTCCGCCCTTATCGTCAACGTCAACTTTCGTTAGAATCATACCATCAATGCCAACAGTTTCATCAAAGGACTTTGCTTGAAGAACGCAGTCATTCCCAGTAATGCTCTCTCCGACAAAGAGTTTCAGGTCTGGCTTGGCAACGCGTATCACCTTTTCAATTTCGCGCATCAAATCTTTATTGCTGTGCTGCCGCCCCGCGGTATCAATGAGCACAATATCCATGCCCCTCGCTTGTGCGGCCTTGATGCCATCAAAAGCAACAGCTGCAGGATCGCTGCCGTAGTCATGTTTCACCACTCTGAGCCCTAAGCGCTCCGCATGTTCTTCAAGTTGCTGAATGCTTGCAGCTCTCCACGTATCTCCCGCGACCAGCAAGCACTGAAACCCGTGGCTTTTCAGGTAATGCGCGATCTTGGCGATAGTGGTGGTTTTCCCGCTGCCATTGACTCCAACAAAGCAGATAACATATGGTTCCCGCGAGTGTTCCTTGCGTTTCGCTTTCACTGCTTCAACAAGATCAAATGGGGGCGCATCAAAGAGTTGGGAAAGAACCTTGCGGAGTTCTGCAAGAATCGCTTCATTAATCTTTCCTCTGCGAAGAGGCACATCAACAAGGGAGCTATGCAGGTCTTGTTTGATCCTTTCGACCACGTCAACAGCAACATTGTGTTCAAGGAGAACAAGTTCAAGGTCCCAAAAGAGTTCGTCAAACTGCTCAGGAGTCAGCCGTTTCGTAATGACCTTCTCTTTCAAAAAGCTAAAGAATCCTTTTTTCTTTTCTTCTGCCGGTGGGTGGGAAAGTGGTTCAACAGCTGGTTGTTGTTCTTCAAGAGCGTGTTCAACAGCAACTGAACGCCCCCGCATTTTTTCCTCGTGCTGTCTTTTCTTTTCTTCACGAATACTGTCCACGAGTGCTTTTTTCTTGTATTCAGGAATAATTGCTGTGGGCTTTTTTTCCGAAGGCTCTTCATCGAGAACGTACTCTGTAGACCGAGGATCGTTGGTGTCCGCTAAAACCTTGCTTGTTTCTTCTACAGCGGAAGGTACTTGATCAGGGGGTAGTTCCTCAAGGGTTTCTTCCTTCTTTTTGCGTGAAAAGAGTTTGGAAAGAAATCCTTTCTTCTCTTCGCGTTTTTCTTCAGCGTGCTGATGAGAAAGTGGCTGTTCCTCGACAGATGTGACTGGTGTGTGTGATTTCTTGTCGTCTTTCGTAAAAGGCTCGAACGGAGATTTCTTCAGCGTCTCGTGCGTCGGTTCAGTCACCGGTGCCTCTTTCAAAAACGTGTCTTCCTCTTCAGCAGCTTCTTTCTCAGCACGAGCACTAATTTTCTGGAGCGTTTCTTTCAGCTTTTCTTTCAATGCTTTGAACATGAGGAAGCACGGCGCCGACAGAATATATAAACCTAACCACGAGAAGGCTCCTCATAGCAGCCAAACAAGGCCGCGAGAACAACAGTTGCATAACTACCAGCAGGAAGGAAAAAAGAAAGGGTGCATTTCTTCTTGTTCTCATGCTTTTCATCAGGTTCCCAGCGTGACGTGAGCTCAACGTCAACAAAAAGGTTCCTTTCCCATCCCTCGCTTGCGATATCCGGGAACGAACGAACAAGAAAATCCTGGGGCGTGATGCCTTCTTGTTCAAACACTTTAGCATACGCGTCTCCAACGTCTCCGGAGAGTTCTGACAGGAAGCCGACAACAGGAACAGAAGAGGGGCTGTTTTTGTGCAGGCGTTGGGCAATGAGATTCCACAAAAAGCTTTGGTAGGCATGAACAAAGAAACGAAGCCTCCTGTGTCCAAACATGCGTAGTGCCTTCACATAGTCCCTTCCTTCAACAGGCAGCTTCAACATAGAGCACGCATCATCAAAAGAACCTTTCACCAATGCCCTTCCGACGGCAACGTTTTTTCCTTCAAGCCCAAAGCGCTGGGGGCCAAACAGGTTCAGGAGACGAAGACGAGGAGGAATATCTTTTTCTCCTTGTAAGTCTCTCGCGACGATCAGAAAACGATTGCCTGCAAGATCGCCGACCACCAGGCGTTGATTCGTATACCCTACAGGTTCAACAACAAGTTCCGGTGTGCCATACAAAGAGGCTGGTGCTGGTACGGTGAGGAATTGTGTCGTGACCGCGTGCTTGTCCTTGCTTCCGGCAAACCCAATATCTTTCCTTCGGAGATTGTTAACGCGCGCCAGCAATGAGGCGGCATTCTCGGTGTTCCATCCTTTTTTTGTCAGCCGGTAGAGACGATATGTTCCTGCCTGTTGCGGTTGACGGGAGAGAACTTCTTCTACAATGAAATCCTCGGGAAGCTCCTTGATGATCATAAAAAACCAGGCTCAGAAGGCTATAAAAAATGCACGCTGGGAAAGGAACAATAAACTTATAAGAAAGAAGAAACAAAAGAAAGCCCTCCCGCCATGGACGACATTATAACCTACGAAACGCTGTACGAAATGCTGAGAAGAGAGAAGTACAGCCAGGAGCTGGAGGAAATCGATAAAGACTTCTATGCGCGTGCTGTCAAGTATTTAATGGAGAAACAGAAGCTTGTCCAGTCTCAAAAAGAAACAAACACCGTTTTCGCTGCAGAAGCCATCAAAACACAGCGTCAGATGGACAATGCGATGAAGCTCATCCAAGAAATTTATGAGCGCAGAGAGAACAAAATTACGCAGTTGGCTCTGCTCTCCTCTCGTCTAGGCAGGAAAGAAACGCCGCCAAAAATGCTGCCGGAAGAGAAAAGAATCTATGACGAAGTGTTTGCTACGATGAACAGGTATCGCTCTGGCATTCTTCATAATATACTCTCAGGAAAGGTGCCGAATATTGAAGAAGACGCACCCAAAGCTATAAAAAGGCAGCACGAAGAATCCGAGCACAAGCTGATGAGGTTCACAAGTCCGGTGCCAAAGTTTGTCGCCGAAGATCTCAAAACATACGGTCCGTTTGAAGCTGAAGATCTCGCAACCATTCCTGCACGAGCAGCCGAAGTCATTGTCACAAAAAAACGCGGGGAAGAAATAAAGAATGAAGCGCAACAAGAAAACTCGTAGATATTGCAAGTTTTGTAAGAAGCACACTGAGCAGATTATTTCCATAGCAAAGAAGCGCGACAGGGGTGCACTCAAACGCGGATCCATCCAGCGAGCAAGAAAACGTGGCCGCGGCCGCGGTATGGGGAACTTGGGAAAGTGGGGATCAAAACCTGCGATCACCCAGTTCCAGATGACGGGTAAGAAATCTTCTAAGAAACCTGATCTCAGGTTTACCTGCGGCACGTGCAAGAAATCGACAACGCAGGCTCAAGGCAAACGCATGAAGAAATTAGAGTTAAAGTAAGGAATCGTCTTTCTTAAGATCGTCTCACGCGAATATAGACATAGATGAGAACGCCAAGAATCAAAGCGATCACTAAGCTGCTCGCAGAGCCATACACGCTCTGGAACACTGCGCCGCCAGTAATTCCGCCAGGTGTATTGTAGGTAATAAGGACAATGAATCCTAAAAGAACTGCAAGCGCCACCGTTAACACGTTCACCATGCGGTGCGCAGTCAAGCCACCTCTTTTCTCGATGCGGATGCGAGACATATCTTTTGGAAGGCAAATGGATATATAAATCTATTGGGTTTTCTGCTTCTTCTGCGAAAGAAATGGGTAAACAAAGAATTCTGCAATGGCAAACCTTTAAAAACCTCCAAGCTAAAACGCGGTGTATGAGAACAATAGAAGAGCCAAAATCACGGTTTATCAAGCTCCGCTGCTCAAAATGTAAGAATGAGCAGATTATTTTCGGCAAACCGGCAACCGTCATCAAGTGCCTCGTCTGTGAGCGGATTCTCGCAGAACCAACAGGCGGCAAGGGAAAGATCCACGCACGCATACTCGAAGTTCTTTCATAACCACAGCATGATAGTCAGAAAAACCGGTCTTCCAGAAGAAGGGGAAGTTGTCCTCTGCACAGTAAAAAAGATTCTTCGTGATTCTGTGTTTGTTTCTTTGGACGAATTTGAAAATCTTGAGGGTATTATTCACATTTCCGAGGTGGCAGCAGGAAGAATTAGAGCTATACTCGATTACGTGAGAGAAGGAAAGCCAGTCATCTGCAAAGTGATTGGAAGGAATCTTGAGCATCATTCTGTCAATCTTTCATTGCGGCGTGTGTCAGATGTCCAGCGTCAGAAAAAAACAGAAGAGCTCAAGAAAGAGCAGAAAGCAGAAAAAATGTTGGAGATCGCTGCAAAAGAGTTAAAGATCAATCCAGAGGAAGTGTTCAGCAAGGTAGGCAGGCTTCTCATCCAGGAGTATAACACGCTCAATGCCGGTCTTGAGGAGATGGCAAAGTCCCCAGACAACATTCTAATCAAAAAAGGCGTTGACAAAAAACTCGCCACAACAATTACAGAATTAGTCAAGCAGAGAGTGAAACCCTCGCAAGTCAAGATTTCACGCATGTTGATGATCCGCAACAAGCATCCAGACGGCATTGAAAGAATCAAGGCTCTTCTCAAAAAGGTGGAAGACTTCGCAAAAACACAGAAAAAAGAGATGGAGCTCATCTACATGGGAAGTCCTCGATACAAACTCGTGATGAAAGCAGAAGACTACAAGAGTGCAGAAAGCCTGATGAAGGACCTGGAAGTATTTCTCAAGGCAGAAGCGAAGAAGTCGGAGAGCGAGGCAGAGCTCATCAAAGAGAGCAAGCCATGACTGCAAAAACAGAGATTCTGTATTGCTCCGAGTGTTCACGCTTCACATTCGAACAGGCATGTTCCTCCTGCGACCAGCCAACCCTTTCTACAAAGCCTGCAAAGTTCTCGCCAGAAGACAAGTATGGCAGGTATAGAAGAATGCAGAAAAAGGTGTTAGAAGAAAAGCTCTTAAACAAGGAAAAGGAACAAGAACCATGACATGGGCCATAAAGCAGGTGAAGAGCAAGATTGACTTCAAAAACAGCATCTTAATCGAAGGTCTCCCGGGCATGGGAAACGTTGGAAAAATAGCTGTCGACTTTATGATTGACGCTTTTAACGCAGAAAAAGCCTATGAGCTGACATCTGACGATCTTCCGCACTGTGTGTTTGTGAATGAAGAGAATTTGGTGGAGCTCCCTTCCATTTCGATCTTTGCAAAAAAAATCAAGGGAAGAACGTTTCTGTTTCTAGCAGGAGACATCCAGCCGATTTCAGAAAGATCATGCTATGAATTCTGCCATGTGATTCTTGACACCTTCCAAAAGAAAGATCTCAGGGAGATTATCACGTTGGGAGGCATTGCGTTGCCGCAAGCCCCGGAAAATCCAACAGTCTACGCAACAGCGAATTCAAAGGAGATACTGACAAAGCACAAGAACAAGCTGATTAACACCAATCTTCATGGTACTGTCGGCCCGATTGTAGGAGTTTCTGGGTTGCTGACTGGTCTTGCAGGAAAAAGAAGCATCCCTGCGATCGCGCTTCTCGCAGAAACATTCGCGCATCCAAACTACCTTGGGGTCAAGGGTGCGCGCAATCTTCTTCACGTGCTCAAAGACAACCTGAGCTTAGAGATAGAACTTTCACAGCTTGACAAAGAAATTTCAGAAGTGGAAAAAGAGATGGGCAGGCGATTGAAGAAAACCGAAAAAATCAGCAGGGTTGTAGAAAAAGCAAGGGAGGCGTCTTCTCTCCCCCCCGCCCTTGGAGAGCTAGGAGAAGGAAAAACGTATATTGGATAGAGTTGACTAACGCAAGGCAAGTTGTTCTAGTTTTTTCGTGTCGACGACGACTACCCGACCGTAGCCAACCGAGCCAGCGAGATCGCCCCTGCCGGAGCCCAGGTCCAAGCCCCAGCCCAAGCACAATCCCGAAAGGCCGTTGGGAATAGCGTAAAGCATACGATCTCCTTCTTCGCGAGTTGTTCGAGGAAGCCCGGTGGCTGGGTCAACATCAGCTGACGTGAATCCGCCAGGTTGGTTGAGGATTGGTGCTTCAATCAATTCTGCATTCTCTCGCAGCTTGAAGGCTAAACCGTAGGGAGAAGCGCTATCGTTTTCAGGGTCAAGACCTGCAAGAGGGATCATGAGTGGTGTTTTTGGGTTCTTGCCTGCTCTAGCTCTGACTTGTGAAGCGAGATGAGAAGCAAGATACAGATTAGGTTCTTCTTCGGTTTGTAAAACGAGAGCGGGATCTTCATAGTGGTCTCGTAATGGTAATGCTTTAGTGCGAAGAATAAGTTCTAAGTCTGATAGTGTTGCAGGTCTCAAGTGCTCATGGCCTGTTCTTTGAAACGTCGGGTTGAGAAGCGCAATATAACAATAGTGGGAACCTTCAACAACGCATGTCTTTGGATTGTAACGTATCTCTTTATGGAAAAATGGATTTGCATGAAATTCACTTCGTGCTAAATCTCGAGATTCTTGATCAATCCATTTCCCAAAGTCTCCAGAAAGAAAATTATAAGGAGTTTCAACGAGTGCTCCCTTAAAGGCTGGAATCGTTTGTGTCATGTGTCTAAACTCCTTAGTTCAAAATAATAACAGCTCCGCGGCCAATGTTCGTTCGTGAT
>CAZDTM010000012.1:0-4146 GCA_964508385.1 Candidatus Woesearchaeota archaeon
TCCTACAAATATTTGACAGATCAGTCCCTCATCAAGCAGCTAAAAGAGGAAGTTAAAACACTCCAAGGCAGGATGAAGGAAGAGAAAGAGAACAAAGAGAGGCTGGCAGAGATTCAAAAGGAACTCTTGGCAAAAAACAGCCAGTTGATGAAGCACAACCTGAAGCCAACACTCTATACGTTCCTTCCCATCATCATTATTTTCAGTTGGGTGAGAAAGACATTCTTGCCGGCAGGCAACCTGATTGACTGGGGCCGCAGCATCCCTCTTTTCGGTACAGGGGCGGGGTGGTTATTGACGTACATCATCTGTTCCATCATCTTTAGCATCATCATAAGAAAAGCTTTAAAAATACAGTAAGGAGACAAGCGAAAATGCCACGAAGAGCACTTCGTTCTCGGTCATTGCGACAGGTCAAAAAGAAACTGTCAGGAAAGAAGGTTCGTATACACTATAGACCGCGAAAGCCTTCACCAGCAACATGCAGTGGTTGTGGGCATGTTTTAGCCGGAGTTCCGCGCGCAACAGCATCAGTGATGCAAAAGATTCCAAGATCACAACGAAGCCCAAACAGGCCGTACGCAGGAGTGCTGTGCATGAACTGCTTGAAGGAAAAACTACTGAACGAGGTGCGCGCACATGTTTGAACCAGGGCAGCTGTGCATGAAGATCGCCGGGAAAGATGCGGGTAAAACCGTCGTGATTGTAGAGAAGATCGATAGCAACTATGTCACAATTGATGGTCCAGTCAAGAGAAAGAGGTGTAACATCGATCATCTAGAGCCCCTCAATAAAACGATCGAGCTCAAGAAAGGAGCGGCCCACGAAGAGGTTGTCAAAGTGTTGGAAAAAGAAGGCATAGAACTTCCAAAGAAAAAACCGAAGAAGGCGGGTTCTCGTCCAACCAGAAAAAGAGGAACAAAAGAAGCACCAGTCGCTTCCAAGGAAGAACCAAAAGCGCCCCCTTCCCAAAAAAAGAAGAAGTAATGATCCGACCACATGGTTTCTGAACAGCAGGAGAAGCTCATTCAAAAGAAGTACAGGGAGCTGCAACTTCTTGAAGAACAGCTTTCGTACTTGTCAAAGCAGCACGAATTCATCAACGAGCAAATCGCAGAACTGGATGCCATTCTTGCGGGTGTAGAAGAGTTAAAAGAAGCGAAAGCAGGATCGCAGATGAAAGCGCAGTTTGCTCAGGGCATATATGTTGACGCCACGCTCTCTTCCCGGGAAAAAGTGCTGATGAGCGTCGGGGCAAATGTGTTCCTCCCAAAAACGCTGAAAGATGCCCAGCAAATTCTGGAGCATCAAAAGGGCGAGCTTCTCGAAGTGCTGAACAGGATGGAAAAAGGCACGCACGAGGTTTCTTCGCGATTTTCAAGTCTCCAGCAGGAGCTTCTCTCGTTAAGCAAGTCTTTGCAGGAATAGCTTGTATTCTGCATTCTCCGGCAGAAGCCTTTTATAACTGCGGCCATTTCCTCTTCTATGGAGCCCCTGCAGTTCTATGCGAAGCGAAGTGTAGCCTCAGCCATCATTGACATCGCGCAGCATCGCGAGGTTGCCGTACGCTATAAAGACTCCTTTGGAAAGCGGCCGGACGTCTTGTTGTATGAGTCAGATGTTCTTGAATGCGCAAAACAGGGTGCCACGTCATTTCACATTTCTGAAGAGCGTTGGCAGGACCCGCTGCGCATCGAGACAGGTATGACAAGAAAGCAATTGGATGAACTTCGCATTGGGTGGGATCTTCTTCTCGATATTGATTCTTCTTTCTTGGAGTTTTCGCGCTCAACCGCACTGTTGCTCATCGACGCCATGCGTTTTCACAACATCAAGAATGTCGGAGTTAAATACTCAGGGAACAAAGGATTTCATCTGATGATTCCGTTTGAAGCATTCCCAAGCAAGGTGGGGGGAGTGGAAACAAGGTTGCTCTTTCCAGAGGGACCACGCATGATTGCAGAATATCTCTCTCAGCTGATCAAAACGCCGCTCCGCGAAGAGCTGCTGCAGCTCTCTTCCCTGCAAGAAATTCTCGACGCGACAAAGAAGAAAAAAGAGGAGCTTACCGACAAGAACGGAACACTAAATCCTCTTGAGGTGGTGGACATCGACACGATTCTCATCTCTTCGCGTCATCTCTTCCGGTCTCCTTACTCACTGAATGAAAAGACAGGGTTGGTAAGTCTTCCCATCGCGCCACAACAGGTGAGGACCTTTTCACCACGAAGTGCACACATGGAAAACATTGACGCCATTCAGCCATACCTCCCCTCTGTTGAACCCGGAGAGGCGTCACACCTGCTCATTCAGTCCTTTGATTACACAAAAAAGAAACAAACAGCAACGCCGATGGTCAGCCCGCAGCAGCTGAAGGAAGAGCAGGAACATAAAAAAAGACCCAACCAGGCCATCACAACAAAGGTCCCGGAAGAGTTATTCCCTCCCTGCATCAAACTCCTGTTGAAAGGAGTAGAAGCTGATGGAAGGAAGCGCGCCCTCTTTATTCTTATTAACTTCTTCCAGCAAATGAATTACACGTTCGAAGAGGTTGAACAAGCATTGCTGGAATGGAATAAAAAGAACTACGAGCCGTTGCGCGAAGGATATGTGAGGGCGCAGCTGAGCTGGCACAAGAGGCAAGGTGACCTCAAACTTCCCCCAAACTGTGCCAACCAGGCATACTATATCTCCATCGGCGTGTGCAAGCCGGACAATTTCTGCAGCAAAATCAAGAACCCGGCAAATTACTCTTTGTTGAAAATGCGGATGCAGCTTGAGCAAACTAAAAAGAAAAGGAAGAAATAACGCCGCGATATGCTCGCTCGCTATATTCTTTCTTATAGTGCTGCAATGAAGGAAGAAGCTTGCTTTTGTCGTGGGAAAAGCCTAACCGGACCAGGTATTCAGCGAACTGCGTGACGTTCTTTGGCCGTAGGGTGATCGTGCACCTCTCAAAATCAATCAAGACGGGTCTGTTTTTTCGCACAAGGACATGCCTCACTGGCTTATGCATTTCATATTTGGTAACGTTGAGGCCGTCCATGACGCGGCATTGTTTAAAGACGCTAAGAGCAACAACTCTTCTCTGAAAAGGGGTGCACGCTCGAAGGTACTCTTCAAAGGGAACGCCGCTGATGTACTCCATGATAAGCTGCTCCATTCCATCACGCTCTGAGAAGAAGTAGAGCTGCGGCCCAATGCCATACGCATTCAGCCGTTGTAGCCATACCGCCTCATTTGCTAAGCGTTTGACTGCCGTGCTTTTCGGCGCAGGAGTCTTCAGAACAGCAAGCCCGTTCTTCCATCGAATAAGCCGAACAATTCCGCGCCTGCCTTTTCCTAAGGACTTAAGAATATGGGGTTCATTCATAGAAGCCCAAGAACATCAAAATTTATATAGCTTCCCTTGTCCTGAAAAAAAGTAATCGCAAGAAGAAAATGATCACTCACGAGCTCACTGCAGAAGAATTCGATCTCGTCTGGGATGCCGTGATCAATGAGCAAGAAACACGGAAAGAGGTCGACTTCATTGCATCCCAGATAAGATCACCGGCATCGCTTCTCGATCTTGGCTGCGGTACTGGGCGGCATGTTATTCCTCTTCTCAAGAGAGGATACACCATGACCGGAATCGACAGAGGAAAAGAATTGTTGGCTATTCTTGAGAAGAAACTACAGAAAGAAAATCTTTCGGCAAGGCTGTTGTGCGGCGACATAAGAGCAATGGAACGATTAGACGAGTCTTTTGAAGGCATCATCTGTTTCTGGAACGCTTTCTGCGAGATGGCAACAACCGAGAGAGAAGCAGAACACGTTCTTGCCCTTCTCTGCAATTCACTAAAAAAAGGAGGGAAACTTCTTCTTGAGCAGAGCATCTCTTTTGATAATTTCAACCCCAACAATCTCGCGTTTAGATCAAGCACAAAAAAAGGAAGGCGCACCTACGAGTTTTCATTCAAGCCCACAAGGTATAAACGAGCAACAAACACCACCATCTCAAAAGAGCATTTGGTGGTAAGAGAAGAGGGAAAAATCATCAAGAACGTCGGATTTGAGCTTACCCAGCGATGGTGGACAAAAGAACAGCTCGCCGTCCATTGCACAAAGGCTGGTTTTTCTGGGCTGGCATGGTATGGCGGCGGT